>JANTFU010000015.1 GCA_024763295.1 Anaerolineales bacterium | reverse complement strand
CAAATACAACTTGCAATTTTTTGCGTTTCATCTATTCCTCCATAGATTGGTCTTGTAGGATTAAAAAATATTGAACGGAAAATCAAGTGTTTCTAAGAGAAAAGCACCTCCTTAGCACAAATGTGAACGGTCACATTGCAAACAAAAAAATTATGTAGACTCTCGAACCACCAGGTCTACACCCAAACGAATTGGCTCATACACCAAATCTGGGTCAGCAAACATTTCAAAGAGCCGCCGCATCGCCATTTCGCCAACCAGATATTTATCAAAGCTGATCGAACTCAGCGAAGGCTGCACCATTGCCGAAAATTTAATATCGTCAAAGCCCATCACCGCGCAATCCTGCGGTACAGACAAACCCAAATCATGACAACCACGCAACGCGCCAATTGCCATCAAATCATTATAGGTAAATATTGCCGTCACTTCAGGGTGCGCCTGTAGCAAACTTTGCGCAGCATCATACCCACCGGTCAAATTTGGCGGTGCCAAAACCAACCATTCATCTCTTGGCGTAATCCCATTTGCCAATAAGGTTTCGCGGTAACCACGCACACGCCGCATCTCATTGGGCTGATGCCCGGCATGGGATAGCATCGCAATATTGCGATGTCCACGCTCAATCAAATGCGAAACCGCCAATTTTGCCCCCTGCAAAATATCCACACTCACCAAACTGGCTTTCGGGTGCGGAATGTCGCGATTAATCACGACTAAGGGTTTGTAATGCTCAGCAAAAGCCAACAACTCTTCTTCAGGAGAATTAACCGTTGCCATAATCACCCCGTCCACGCCCTGCTCAGCCAAAAGCCTCAACATATCCTGCTCGCGCTGCGCATCATCGTCCGTGTTGCAAACAAAAACGTTATACCCCTGCGTCATCGCCATATCCTGCACACCGCGCGCCACTTCAAAAAAGAATGGGTTGGTAATATCAACCACCATCAACCCGATTGTGCGCGTTTTTTGAGTCACCATGCTTTGCGCCAAACGATTAGGACGGTAACCCAACTCCGCAATTGCCGCTTGCACCTTCTCACGCGTCTCCGCCGTCACGCGCTCATTCTGATTAATGACACGCGAAACCGTCTGGTGCGAAACACCGGCACGGGCAGCAACATCGCGGATCGTTGTTCTCGAATAGGACATAAACAGACTCAGATAAAAAATAGATGACCATGTGAACGGTCATGTGAACGGTAACACCATCATACAAAAACGAAAAGTCATTGTCAATATGATTTTCAGCACTATCTCCGCTATGACAGTTGGATTTCAACGCTTCGCCCGTGTATTTTGCCTGATTCCGCTAAAAAAACAGAACCGCAGCTCGGCAAGGCTTGACGCACCGAACATCTGTGCTATACTTTTCGCATCGTTTACGACCAATTTGGAGAAATAAAATGGCTAAAAGGAAAAAGAAAGACGATTCACAAAATGAAGATGCCCGTCAGGCTGTTTTGGATAAGGCACTTGGCGATATTATAAAACGCTACGGCGAAGGCTCAATTATGAAGCTCGGCGATGCTCATAGTATGGTTACCGACGTAATCCCCACCGGCTCACTCTCTCTGGATATAGCACTCGGCGTGGGCGGTATTCCGCGTGGACGCATCACCGAAATTTATGGACCCGAATCTTCAGGCAAGACCACTATTTGTCAGCATATCGTTGCCGAAGCACAAGCCATGGGCGGAACAGCCGCCTTCATTGATATGGAACATGCTCTCGACCCCGGCTACGCCGCCCAATGCGGTGTCGATATCGACAACTTGCTCGTCTCACAGCCCGACACCGGCGAACAAGCCCTCGAGATTGCCGAAACGCTAATTCGCTCCGGCGCGGTCGATATCGTCGTGATCGACTCCGTTGCTGCCCTCATTCCCCGCTCCGAGATTGAAGGCGATATGGGCGACCCCACCATGGGCGTGCAAGCACGGCTCATGTCGCAGGCGTTGCGCAAACTCTCCGGCGCAATCAACCAGACCAAAACATCGGTCATTTTCACCAATCAGCTACGCCAAAAAATCGGCGTTATGTTCGGCAACCCCGAAACCACCACAGGCGGACAAGCGCTCAAATTCTACGCCTCTGTGCGTTTAGATGTGCGCCGCATCCAATCAATCAAAGTCGGCGCGGAAATTATCGGTAACCGCACCCGCGTGCGCGTGGTCAAAAACAAAGTTGCCCCGCCCTTCCAAACCGCAGAATTCGACATTATGTACAACGAAGGCATCTCAAAGGTCGGCGATCTACTCGATTTAGCAGTCAATGCCGAGATCATCGACAAACGCGGTTCCTTCTACTCTTACGGAGAAACTCGCCTCGGACAAGGGCGCGAAAACTCAAAAGAATTCCTGCGCCAAAACCCCGATATGTTCAATGAAATCGAAGCGCGGGTACGCCATCAACTACTTGGTGAAGAAATGGTCGTCCTGCTGGATGACGACGAAGAATAAGACAGCCAATTTTTACAAAAAACGCCATCGCTCGATGGCGTTTTTTCTTTTAAACGCTGACATTACGCTCGAAGTGCCTTTGGAAGTAGCCGCCCCTCCCCCAAATTTGACAGCACTATCGTCAAATTTGGGGGAGGTTGGGAGGGGGCAGGTTTTACCAAATTACTTATACTCAGGTAAGCAGTCCATTTTCGATTAATTGCTTCAGCGGTAACGCTATAGGGGTGACACAAAAAACCAAATTTAACCAACTTGGGTTGTAATGTGCAACACCTGACATTGTTCAGGCTTTCTTTTCAGTTTGCATTAATCTAAGTATGTACAATTATGCACATATAAGAAAAGTGTTAACAACAGAATCAATCACAAAAAGAAAAAAGTGATATAACTGTCGCTCAACCTTGAAACTTTTATTGGAGGCACATGCAACGCTCAAAATTCATCCTTGGTGGTCTGATGATTCTGGCTGCCGTTATTTACCTAATCGTCTCGTCCACGAAAGCCAACGCAGAATACTTTATGACCATTGACGAAGTAGAACAGCAAAAAGCGCAAATTATCGGCAAAAGTCTGCGCATCTCCGGCGCGGTAATCGGCGATACCATCTCCTATAGCCCTGACAACTTGGAACTAACCTTTGAAGTTGCCCATGTGACCGGCGATAACGACGAGATCGAAGCCAACGGCGGCTTGGCGCGCGTGCTGCACGATGCCACCGTTGACCCCAACCGCACACGGTTGACGGTTGTCTACAACGGTCCTGTGCCCGATTTGCTACAAAACGAAGCCCAAGCAATTATGACCGGGCATCTCGAAAGCGATGGCATCTTCTACGCTGACGAACTACTGCTCAAATGCCCCACAAAATACGAAGAAGCCGTGCCAGAGCAGGTCGAGGGATAATCTCCGGCTTTTCTTCGGAAAAAAATCGAAATGGCAGTCAGCAAGCCGCTCACACGAGCGTAGCGCGACTGTCATTTCGTCTGAAAAGGAGTAATTCCAAATATGCACCCATGAGGAACTCGCATTTGCGCCGAAGTGGTCTCACCTTTCCCGCAAGACTGCATCAACGGCAAAACTACCTCGTAGATTCGCTCAAACTTGGAATTATATACATAAGGAGTAACTTTTATGCTTCCCAGCCTTGGTTATGGCGTCCTAATTCTCACCTTGCTCGTCACCGTTTACAGCGTTTTGATTGCTCTGGTCGGTCAAAAGAAACAGTCCGCCGCGATGATCGAAAGCGCTCGCCGCGCCATGCTGCTCACTTGGCCCCTGCTGACCATTTCTGCGGCGATTTTGATTTATTTATTGGTTAATGAACATTATGAAGTGGAATATGTTTGGTCGGTAACCAACAGAACGATGCCGCTCTATTTGAAGGTCACCGCCTGGTGGGGCGGACAGCCCGGATCGCTCCTGTTTTGGGGTTGGTTGCTGTCCAGTTTCACTTCGCTCGTGGCTCTGCGCAGATGGGATCGAGATCGCGAACTGCTGCCGTGGGTTTTGACGATTTCGGGCATTACGCTCGCCTTCTTCCTTGCCCTGAATGTTTTCTTTGAAAATCCTTTCAAGTTGATTCCCGGCATCGCCCCCACAGATGGGCGCGGCTTGAACCCGCTCCTGCGCCACCCGGGTATGATTATCCACCCGCCGATGCAATATCTCGGCTTTGTTTCGTTCACAATTCCCTTCTCCTTTGCGATTGCTGCACTGATTACCGGGCGCACCGATGACCGCTGGATCCGCCTAACACGCCGCTGGACTCTCTGGGCGTGGCTTTTCCTTTCACTCGGCTTGGTGCTGGGGATGCGCTGGGCGTATGACGTACTTGGTTGGGGCGGCTACTGGGGCTGGGACCCGGTTGAAATCTCCGCGCTGATGCCCTGGCTAACCGGCACGGCTTTTCTGCACTCCGTTATGATTCAAGAAAAGCGCGGCATGTTAAAGCACTGGAATATGATTTTGATTATCCTGACCTATGATCTGGTGCTCTTCGGCACATTCCTAACACGCTCAGGTGTACTTTCATCCGTACATGCCTTTGCGCAGAGCGAAATCGGTCCGTTATTCTTCATATTTATCGGTTTCACTTTTATCGTTTCCATTGCCCTGCTGATTTGGCGCTGGTCTGACCTGAAATCGGAAACCGAGATGAAGTCGCTGCTCTCGCGTGAAGCGCTCTTTTTGCTGAATAACCTGCTCTTTCTAAGCATTTTGGTAATCTGTTTTTGGGGCGTCATCTTTCCGCTGCTTTCCGAGCTTTTCACCGGCTCCAAAGTGACCGTTGGACCGCCCTTCTACGAGCGCGCAACCGGTCCCATTTGGGGAGCCTTGATGTTGCTGATGGGCGTTGCGCCGCTTTCCGGTTGGGGCATTTCCACCGTCAAAACGCTGGGACGCGCCATCTGGAAACCGGCTTTGGTGGCACTGCTTGCGCCGATTTGGGCGCTGGCAGCTGGCGTTACCAACTGGATTCCGCTACTGGGCTTCACGCTCGTCGCGTTGGTCATCACGGTTAGCATTTACGAATTTTGGCGTGGCGCACAGGCACGCAGTCGCAAATCCGGCAAGAATTTTCTGGTTGAGTTAGTCAATCTGGTCAAGCGTAATCGCCGACGCTATGGCGGTTATATCATCCACATCAGCATGGTCTTGATGGGCATCGGCATCATCGGGATTGAGATGTTCCAAACCGACACCCAGCGCCACATTTCTATTGGCGAGACCATCGAATTGGCAGGCTACACCGTCCGCTACGATGATCTGGAACAATTCCGCCACGAAGACGGGCGTTACGTCACCCGCGCCGAACTGACCCTGATTAAAAATGGCAAAGAAATCGACCATCTCGCGCCACGTTTCGACATCTACCCCGACGGACAACCGATGACCATCCCCGGCGTGCGCAGCACGCTCGTGGACGATATCTACGTCATCCTCGTCAACTGGGAAGGTATCACGCCAAACAGCACCCCTTTCAAGGTCTATCACAACCCGCTCGTCAAGTGGGTTTGGATTGGCGGCTTTGTCTTCATTTTCGGCATTTTGGTAGCTGCTTGGTCGGATGGTGAAGAGTAAGGAAAGATGACTCCGCGAGGAGCACGCACTTGCGACGAAGCGGTCTCATATTCCTTGAGATTGCTTCGGCGGAAAAGCACCCGCCTCGCAAATTCATCCATTTTTTTGATTTGAGTAAACCTATGAAGAAAATAAATCTTGTACTATTGGCGTTGATCATCGGATCGCTCTTTCTTTCGGTGGGTACCGTTGCCGCACAGGGTGGCGGACCCGAAAGCATCAGCGACGACGAAGTGAACGCTGTCGCCGAGCAGCTTTTCTGCCCGGTTTGTGAAAACACGCCCCTCGATGTCTGCGAAACGCAAGCCTGCAAGCAATGGCGCGAACTCATCCGCTTGAAACTCTCCGAAGGCTGGACAGAGCAAGAAATCAAAGATTATTTCGTCGCCAACTACGGCGCGCGCGTGCTCGATGAGCCGCCCTTAGAAGGCTTTCATCTTTTGGCGTATGTCGTTCCGCCCATCATTATTTTGATCGGTTTCATCATTCTCTTCCGCGCGTTCATGCAATGGCGGAGCAACGATGACGACGCCGAAGATGCCAAAATAGCGGAAGCAAGCCCAACATCCACGCCCGATGCGGACGAAGATGATTACATTGCCCGTCTCGAAGCGGAGATGAAGAAGAGAGATTAAAATGAAGCGAGAAACGTAATCCCCGCATGCATATTTTACGTTTCTCGTTTCAGCAGATACTTTACACGTCATTGCGAGGCAGCTTCATCGCCGAAGCAATCTCCACTCAGAACGGGGGACTGCTTCGCAAAAAGACGCTCGCAGTGACGTGACGCAAAGCTGGAGTTTTTATGACAGAAAATATCCCCGAAAACAATACGCCCAAGCGCGGAATGCCCCTCTGGGCACAGATTACGATTTGGACGGTCTTGGTTGCTTTATTGGCAGTTATTTTTGTCGGTTTACAACGCGCGCAAGAAGGCAACTTGCAAGCCGGCGCTGAAACCGACGAATTTGATTTCACAATGCCGCTTTTTGAAGGTTATGAATATGAAGGCGTAAACGAAATCTCGCTGACCGATTTGCGCGGCAAGGTCGTCGTGCTCAATTTTTGGGCGAGTTGGTGCATCACCTGCAAAGATGAAGCTGTCGAACTCGAAGAGGCTTGGCGCATGTACGAGTCAAGCGGCGATGTGATTTTCATCGGTGTCGATTATGTAGACACCGAACCGGAAGCACGCGGCTATCTCGAACGTTATGACATCACCTACCCGAATGGTCCCGACATGGGGACGCAGATTTCACAGGCTTTTCGTATTTCGGGTGTGCCGGAAACCTACTTTATCGACCGTGATGGCGTTGTGCAGCATGTCCAGCTTGGACCCTTTGCAACGACACAGCAGATTACGGCGATTATTGACGATTTGTTGACACGCTAGAGATTGAACACGAAGGACGCTAACGTATTGCGTAATGATTTGCAATCCGGAAATTCCTTACGAAATACGCACTACGCAATACGACATGAGTGAAGCCCCTTGTTTTTTCAAGCGTTGTACTTCTTCGTACCCTTCCTGTTAAAAGATTTTGAGAGAAAAGAGACCTTATGGATATTGGCGCAATTTTCCTAACCCTCGCAGTTGCCACACTCGTGACAATGTACATCATTCAACCTTATATGGAACGCCGCGCAAAGATTGTTTCGGCGGAAGAACTGGAACACTCGCACCTGCTCGCCGAGCGCGACCGTTATATTAACGCGCTCAAGGAACTCGATTTCGACTACGAGCTGGGCAAAGTGCCCGAAGAAGCATACACCGTTCAACGCACAGACCTGCTTAAAAAAGGCGCGGACGCGCTCCGCAAACTTGATGAATACGAAGGCGCAAAAGACGCCAGCGCGGAAGACCGTCTCGAAGCCGTCATCGCCGCTCGGCGTGCGGACGCAACGGACACGCCCAAAGCCAAAGCGCAAACCGCGCCCACGCTTGATGCCGACGACGATCTGGAATCCATGATCGCCGCGCGTCGCTCCAAGCGCAAAGCAAAATCGGGCGGATTCTGCCCGAACTGCGGTCACGCCGTTTTGGCGACCGATAAATTCTGCACCAATTGTGGTAAAAAAGTTTAGAGAGTTATTAGTTGTTAGTTATTAGTTATTAGTTATTAGTTGTTAGTTGTTAGTTATTAGTCGGTTACAACTCTGTTAACAATACGCACCACGCAACATTTCACATTTCACATCAAAGGTATCCCATGAAATCACGTTTTCTCATCCTGCTCATAATCGCAGCTCTGGCACTCACCGGCTGCGTTTCGCTGGCGGAGGATTTGACCCCACCGCCAAACTCCAGCGTCCCCGCCGTCGAAGCGACCGAACCTCCCGCGCAAGAAGCCGCCCCAGCCGCCACTGACATCGACGCCGCCGCACTCTACGCCGAAAACTGCGCGATTTGTCACGGCACAGACGGCGATAACGGCACGGTTGACGCCAACCTGCGCGACAAAGAACGCATGGAGCGCTTCCCGGATGCAATGCTCTTCGCCCTGATCGGCGCAGGCAACGATGTAGGCATGCCTCCTTTCGGTGACAAGCTGACTGAAGCCGAGATTGACGCGCTCGTCGTCTATCTACGGGATTTACCCGCCGCCGATACAAACGCGGACGCGGGGGCTGATACCGCTATGGCGACCGAAGAACCCGCCGAAGAGCCAAACGCCGCATCCACTGCCGATGGGCAAGAAACCGGCAAAACGGAGAGCGAAGCGCAATCCGAGATCGGCACCGTTTCCGGTTCAATCCTGAACGGCTCAAGCGACGCATCCCTGCCCGAAGGTCTCACCGTCCAATTACAAGGCTACGACCATGATGGCATGAGCGGCTCATTCAACGAAGCCTATTTTGCCGAGACAACCGTCAACCCCGATGGCACCTATCTGTTTGAAAATGTTGAAATGCCCGTCAACCGCGCTTTTGTGGCGGTCATCCAAACGGATTTGCTCTCCTTCTCATCGGAGCCGGGCTTTGTAACCGAAGGCGTCACCAGCCTCGACCTGCCGCTGACCTATTACGAAACCAGCACCGACACATCGAAACTCAGCATTGACCGCCTGCACATGTTCTTTGAAACGCAGGATTCAACCTACGAAACGATTCAGGTCGTCGAAGTCTTTGTCGTCACCAACCCGACCGTTTACGCCATTGTGGCAGAAAACGAAGGCGAAGCGACGATTGAATTTGATTTACCCGAAGGTGCGACAAACATCAGCTTTGAAGACAGCACCATTGGCGAACGCTATACCCAAACCGCAACCGGCTTCGGCGATACCGCCGCAATTGCCCCCGGCATTGGACAGCATCAGGTGATTGTCTTCTTTGAACTGCCCTACGGCAAGAAAATGGATCTTGTTCAGCCCATCAACCTGCCCATTGATTCCGCAATTGTCATGGCACCGAAAGGCATCAAAATTAAAAGTGACCTGCTAACCGACAGCGGTGAACGCGAAGCGCAAGGCTTGATTTACAATGTTTATTCAAGCCAACCGCTGCCCGTCGGCTCAACGCTGACCATGCAAGTTTCCGGCAAACCTGCGTCAACTACCGCCGATGGAAGCAATTCCACGAAAAACATCCTGTGGGGCGTCATCGCTTTTGGCGCAGTGCTAATCGGCGCGGGTATATGGATGTACACACGCAGCCGCACAGAAGACGAGTATGACGACGCTGAAGAAGAGGCTGACGAAGCCGATTACGACGACGCCGAATCCATTATGGACGCCATCATCGCCCTCGATGACTCCTACCGCGACGGGCAAATCAACAAAGACGTGTATGAAAAACGGCGCGCAGAATTGAAAGAACGCTTGAAGGAATTGGTTGATTAGTTATTAGAGATTAGTTGTTAGTTATTAGGGATTAGTGATTCGTGATCAGGCAATCAAGAGTGATTTTCTGACACCCAATCACCCAATTACCTAATCACCTAATCACCTGATACCTGATTCCCTGACACCTAATTACCCGACCCCCAACACCATGATTACCGCCAAAAAACTCGTCAAACGCTTCGGTCTCAAAACCGTGCTCAAAGGCATGGACTTTAGCGTCGAACAGGGAGAATTTGTCGCCCTCATCGGGCCCAACGGCGCGGGCAAAAGCACCTTTTTGCGCATTTTGTCCTCGCTCACCCGACCCTCCATGGGCATGGTCCGCGTAGCGGGCTACGAACTTCCTAAGCAGGCAGCCGAAGTCCGTCAGCGCTTGGGCGTCGTTTCCCATCAACCGCTGCTCTACGTTGACCTGACCGCCAGCGAAAACCTGAAATTCTACGGAAAAATGTACAACATCCCCAATCTGGATGCACGCATCAGCGAAGTGCTGGAGATGGTCGGGTTAACCAAACGCAAAAATGACCTCGTGCGCACCTACTCGCGCGGGATGCAGCAGCGTCTCGCCATCGGACGCGCGATCGTCCATGACCCGGACGTGGTACTCTTCGACGAACCCTATACAGGTCTTGATCAGGATGCCTCCGCCATGCTCGACGAAGTGCTGCGTACCGTTGCCGCACGCGGTCGCACCGTTGTAATGACATCCCACGACCTCGCCCGCACCGAAGACATCGCCACCCGCTTCGACGTACTCACACGCGGCAAGATCGCCGCTTCTGCCACAAAAGATGATTTTGGCAGAGGAAATTTATTGAGCTTTTATAAAAATGTGATTGCGGAGGGGCGGAATGAGTAACAAGAAAAAGGTAATAAGTATCCAGTCTCTGAGCGGAGGCGCAGCGCAATGCAACCGTAGTCGAAGAGCGATGTTCGCAAAACAAAAAACACAGTCTTTATTGCTCTTGCGGGGTAATCCCCCCTCTGTCCTTCGGACATCTCCCCCCAAGGGGGGGAGAGTTAGTCCCTTCCCCCCTCGGGGGAAGGTTAGGAAGGGGGCTTCCCTGCAATATTTCAACGCCCCGTCCTTACTACATGGCAATATGGAGGCGCAACGATGAAAGAGGAACGAAGCTCCAACTACCTGCGCGCCATCTTTGCCGTTGCATGGAAAGACCTCGCTGCCGAAATGCGCTCGAAAGAATTGCTTTCTGCGATGCTGGTCTTTGCCTTACTGGTGATTATGATTTTCAACTTTGCCCTCGAGTTAGACATCAAAACACGCAACTCGGTCACAGCGGGCGTCCTTTGGGTCACTTTTGCCTTTGCAGGGACTCTCGGTCTGAACCGCTCGATGGCAATCGAAAAAGATCGCGGCTGTCTGGATGGTCTCTTGCTCGCCCCCGTTGACCGCAGTGCCATCTATTTTGGGAAAGCAATCAGCAATCTGGCATTTATGCTCATCGTCGAAGCGATTGTTTTGCCGGTATACAGCATTTTATACAATACCAATCTTTTTAAGCCGGGCTTGTTGCTGGTCATCCTGCTGGGATCGCTCGGCTATATCGCAGTCGGTACCCTGCTCTCTGCCATGAGCGTCCAAACGCGCACCCGCGATGTGATGCTGCCGATTCTGCTCTTCCCCATCATCCTGCCGATCTTAATTGCGGCAGTCCGTGCCAGCGGCGGCTATCTACAAGACCTGCCCTTTGACCAAATCCTGCCCTGGATCAATTTGCTGATTGTCTACGACACCATCTTCACCGCGATTTCTTTTATGGTCTTTGATTACGTTGTAGAAGAGTAAATTTGAATCCCGTAGGGGCGGGGGTATCCCGCCTCTACAAATTTATCGGAGAAATCTATGAAAGCGAAACCAACTACACTCAAAGTACTCGATATCGTCTCCCTAATTTTGCTGGCAATTGCCACTTATCTCGCGCTCGTTTTTGCGCCGACCGAACGGATTATGGGCGATGTGCAGCGCGTCTTTTATTTTCATGTTGCAACTGCGTGGGTCGGCTTGCTTGGCTTCGTTGCAGCGGGCGTGACCGGCATCATCTACTTGCGTACCCAAGACTTAAAGTGGGATTTAATTGAAGTGGCAGCAGTAGAGATTAGCCTGGTATTCTTCTTCATCACCATCATTCTCGGCTCAATCTGGGCACGCCCGATTTGGAATACTTGGTGGACATGGGATCCGCGCCTGACGTCGGCATCCATCGTCGAGTTGATTTATCTCGCCTATTTAATGCTACGCCAAGGGATTGAAGACCCGGATCGCCGCGCAAGGTTTGGGGCTGTGTACACGCTTGTGGGCGCGGTATCCGTTCCAATCACGTTCGTCTCGATCCGCATGTTCCGTACCATTCATCCGGTGGTCATCGGCAATGCCAGTTCGAAAGCACAAGGCGGCTTCGGCATGACAGGTGATATGAAAATCGCCTTCTTCTTTGCGCTTTTTGCCTTCACCGTCATCTTCGTAGATTTGTTCTGGAACCGCATCCGTTTGGGACAGTTGCAGCAGAAAGTTGAACAGTTGAAATTAAAAGTGATGGATTGAAACGTGAAACGTGTTGCGTGATGCCTTCCAAAATTACGCAATACGCACTACGGAGTACGAATTAACAAGGAGAATCCCATGCAAGGAACAATTGACACATCCGGTTACATGATCTCAGGCTATACGATCTTCTTTAGCGTCAGCATCATTTATCTCATCAGTTTGGTCGCCCGCTGGAAGAATTTGATGCGCGATCTCGAAACGCTCGAAGAGATGGAAGAGTAGCGTGTTACAAGTTACAAATTGAAAGTTTCAAGTGAAAAGCCCGTGTGAGCGGGCTTTTTTCTTGCTATACTTCAGGCATGAAACCCAAAAGAATCATCCTTATCCGGCACGGCGAATCGCAAGGAAACGTCGACAAGCAACATTACGAAGAGATTCCCGATTACGCGCTGAACCTGACTCCGCGCGGCGTGGAACAGGCGCTCGAAGCGGGCAAAAAGATTAAAGCGATTATCGGCGATGAAAAAGTGAGCGTGTATATTTCACCCTTTTTCCGCACACGGCAAACTTTTGCCAATATCCGCAAGAGCATCGAAGAAAATATCACGCGCGCCATCGAAGACCCGCGCATCCGCGAGCAGGAGTGGGGACACCAACGCTCGGTCAACGAAAATGAAGAAATTAAAAAGGAACGTGATAAATACAGCACATTCTACTTTCGCATCCCCGACGGAGAATCGGGCGCAGATGTGTACGATCGCATGAGCACCTTCATGGAAACACTGCACCGCGATTTCCGCAAAGACGATTTCCCTGAAAATGCCTTGCTCGTCACGCACGGCATGACCCTGCGGCTCTTCCTGATGAAATGGTTCCACTGGACGGTGGAAGAGTTTGAAAGAATACGAAACCCGAAGAACTGTCAAATCGTTATTATGGAACGACAACTCGACGGGGAAAAATATAAACTCGTCACCGAACTAAGCAAGAGAGACGCGTGATATCCTGCGAAAGCATCTTCTCCCCCATTGCAACAGGACAACACATTCTCGTCAGTCTGGGAAGGTGCGGAAAGAATTTGTAGCGCGACCTCGAAACGCTTGATGAGCAAAATCACAAGTTTCAGGTTGTAAGAAGCCCGCGCACACGGGCTTTTTCTTTTACAACGGAGGTATACTTTTCCTATCCCACTCTCCAATTACCCAATCCCCAGAAGGAAACAACCATGACCAACCCCCACCTCCCCCTCGACCAAAAAATCCTCGGCGACATCTACAGCAGCCGTGAAGCGATGGACAATCTCGAAGTCCTCTGTGACGACTTCGGCTCGCGCTTTGGCGGCACGGAGGGCGAAAAGCTCGCCGCAGATTTCATCGCCGCCAAATATAAAGAATATGGGCTAAAAAACGTCCATCTCGAACCCTTTGAATATCTAGGCTGGCGGCGCGGCGAGGTAATCCTCGAAATCACCGAACCGATCCAAAAGGAAATTCCCTGCATCACCCTGCCGCACTCGCCCGCATCCCAAGTCGAAGCCGAAGTGATTTTTCTCGGCGAAGGGCACCCCGACGATTTCGATGCAAACGCCGAAGCGCTCCAAGGAAAATTCGTGATGGTCAACAGCGTCCTCTATCCCAAAGGCATGAAACGCTGGGTACATCGGCAGGAAAAGTTCGGGCGCAGTTTGCTGGCAGGCGCGGCAGGCTTCATCTTCGTCAACCACTATCCGGGCTATGGACCCGCCACCGGCGGCATTGGCTCGCACGGCATGGGTGCGCCCATTCCCGGCGTTTCGGTCTCGAAAGAGAATGGCGATTTCATTCAGCGCTTGGCAAAAAAGCACGGCGCGGTCAAAATGCGCATCACCAGCACAGATAAACTCGAAAAAATGACCTCCTGGAACGTAATCGGCGACCTGCCCGGCACAGAATCCCCTGACGAGATGATTTTGATTGGCAGCCACTACGACGGACACGACATCTCGCAAGGCGCCAGCGACCCCGCATCGGGCGTGGTCTCAGTACTCGAAGCGGCGCGCGTCCTCGGCAAATATGCCCAACTGCCGCGCACTATCCGCTTTGCGATGTGGGGCGTCGAAGAAATTGGGCTGCTTGGCTCAAGTGCTTACGTCAAAGCCCACGCCGACGAACTCCACAAAATCCGCTTTTATCTCAACATGGACGCCGCCGGCGGCATGGCAGTCAAGGACATCAATCTGCACGCTTGGCAGGAGCTGCAAGGCACCTTTGAAAAATACCGCGATGAAATGGCGCTCGATTTCGCCATCGGGCAATCCTTCCACTCCGCATCCGATCATTATTCCTTCCTGCTGAAGGGCGTCATCACTGGCGGCGTTGAAGCCGTCCGCCAAACCCGTTCGGGGCGCGGTTATGGACATACCCAATTTGACACGGTGGATAAGGTCACGCTGCGCGGATTACGGGATGCCGCCGCTCTCGCCGCCCGCATCGTCCTGCGCGTCGCACGCGAGGAAAATTGGCTTGCTACCCCGCGGGACGAATCTGCCGTAGACGAGCTTTTGAATCAGCCGTCACGGACGGAAATTATGGCATTCCAAGCACGAATGGAAGAATACTTCGGCAAAAAAGAGTTTTAGCCGTAGAAAAACACAATATGAAAAGGAAATCCCGATTTCGTGAAGAAATCGGGATTTTTGCTCTACCCTTGAATTGAATCTCTCTCTTTGAGCTGTAAGCGTATCGCGTATTTTGTAATGATTTTCTGGCTTACGCAACACGAAACACGCAATATTTTGCAAAGCTCAAAAGTGAATGAAACACACCCTACGGATTTAGCGATACATAGCCCAAAAGAGTACAGGGATATTTGTCGGTAGCCAGCAAAAATCCGGAATCGTAGCGCACGATGCCTTCCCAATTGCGCAAATCGCCATTCTTCAGCAGCTTCAAGACAATTGGGGGCGTATCAGTTAATCCAATCCCATCAGCGCTGTATGAAAACTCCAGCAAACGCTCCACACCCTCACTTTCGGCATGAGTTGCGCCCTGCCCAAATTTCTCCACAATCGGGTCTCTCAATGGAGACAATTTCCCATCGCCGGGGTAGAAGTAGTTGATCGCCCAAAACTTGTTTTCAGTATCCAACGCAGTCGCATCCGTGATCCGATATTCCACCCGCGGCATCGGCAGCGTCCCCCGCAGATTCAAAGCCGTGTCAAAAACGTGCGCAACGGGTTCTGGGTTGACCACCGCCCCGTTCGCTTCATGGATGGTGAGCACTTCTGTGCCAGTCAGCAGGAGCGTTTCATCCGAGATATTGCTAACGCCCGACTGGGTTTCAATCTGCGGCATCAGCGCGCTATCGAGCGTTAGGCTGCTCAGGTCTGGCGCGATGCTGCCCTTCACCAAATATGCCGACATCGTGCCGAGATGATTGGCTTCGATGGTCAAAAACACAGTCTCACCGTCAAAAGCAAGCGCTTCAAAACCTTCAAAACCCGCGACTTCTTCGGCATCGCCCGCATTAAACGGAATTTGGATGGCTTCGAGCGCGTCCGTGCGTGTACCGCTTAAATAAGCGTCAATCTCCGCTTTTGGGATGGCAAAAAGCGCACCATCGCCGCCATCGCCAACGCCGAGAAAGAAATCGGGGTATTGGGGCAGCAAAATGAGATAGTCGCCATACCAAGCCATACCCGAAATTTCGGCATTGCAGGCTTCGAGTTCGCCCGTCAAGGGAATGGGTTGGACTTCGGTTTCGGGAAAAAATTCAGGAGCGATCGTTGCCGCGACCTGCGGCGCTTCCGTGGGTGCAGCAGGTGTTGGCGTTGCTTGACAAGCGCTTAGAAAAAAAGCCCCCAAAGCGGCGCTCATAACAACGAAAGCATATTTATTTGCGTTCAAAAATCTGGATTCCATGATTTTTCTCCCAATAGCGCTCAAGCGCGGTGCGCATCCTCTCTTCAGTCAAAAAGAGCGATGCCATTTGTGAACCGTATGCCGCAACTGCCGCCTGCCAGCCAGCCAACGCCTCTTCAGAGAGGGGGATGACTTCCGCGGCAAGTCCCGCGCTTTGCGCCGCAAGCTGCTCAGGATACCAGATGGTGTAGGGAATATCGGCATAATAGCGTAGCGGATGCCCGGTCTGCTCGGCGGCGCGGCGGACGATGACATGATCGGGATGATTACCAATTCCCAGCGGAGCGACGAGTCGATCGTCGGGACGCAGGTTTCCGTTAAGCAGCGCAGCGATTTCGGCGATGAGTTTTGTGTCGTTAACATGCGGCGGGACAAATATCTCGTCGGAATAGAGGAAGCTGCCATCGTCGGCTTGGCGGTAGATGCTGTCGAGAAAGTCGAAGTTGCGGGTTTTGGCATCCACACGGGACGCGGCGAAACGGTCTTCTGCCAATCTTACGGCATACACTTCTTTAACGGAATCAAGCGCCCATCCGGCGTGTACCGAGCGGGCAAGCTCGGAAAGCGGTAGGTCGTCGGGCGGCGTCCCGCACATCCAGTTCCAAATCTCGACAGGGATTCCCGCTGCCCGCTGATTCAAAATTATCCCGCCACAAGAAAGGACGGCATCATCGAGATGAGGGGAAAGGTAGATATAGCGCACAAAAATCTCCTTATTTTATTACAAGTAACTATCAGCAATTCTCAATATGAATAAGACATGTTATATCTGAAATAATTTTAGAGTATCCTTATGTTATGAACCAGCGAAAAGTATTCGATACCCAAATTGCGAAATTGCGAGACTGTTTCAGCGGACTGCCAGATCATCGTAGAGGAGACAATACACAGTACGAAATCGAAGATGCCGCTTCAGCCGCCTTCAGTGTCTTTTTCAGCCAATCGCCTTCTTTTCTAGCCCATCAACGTCTTTTGGAGAAGAAGAAAGGGAGAAGCAATCTGCAAAGTCTCTTTGCTGTTGGCAAGATACCATCCGATAACCAAATCCGTAATTTGCTGGATCCATTATC
>JANTFU010000014.1 GCA_024763295.1 Anaerolineales bacterium | reverse complement strand
AAAAAACAGCAAAACAGGATAACTGGACAACAGAATAACGAAAAAACAAACAACAAAAAGGAATCTCCATGCTCAAAGAACTCATTGCAAAAATTCAACCCCTTAACAAAACAGCGATGGCAGCCGCCCAAGAACGTCAGAATATGCTCACCAAACCTGCGGGCAGCTTGGGACGTTTGGAAGAACTCTCCATCCAAATCGCGGGCATCACGGGGCAAGCCATTCCCGAAATCAAAGATAAAGTCATCATCACGATGGCAGGCGATCACGGCGTTGTGGCAGAGGGCGTCAGCGCCTTTCCGCAAGAAGTCACCCCGCAAATGGTACTCAACTTCCTTTACGAAGGCGCAGCGATCAACGCGCTTGCCAAGCATGTTGGCGCACGCATCACCATCGTGGATATGGGCGTTGCGGCTGAGATGGAAGCTCATCCGCTCTTGGTAAACAAAAAGATCGCCAAAGGCACAGCGAATATTACCAAAGGGGCAGCGATGACACCTGAGCAAGCCGAAAAAGCCATTCTCGCTGGCGTCGAAGTTGTTGAAGCCGAAATCGCCAAAGGTCTCGATATCGTCGGCACAGGCGATATGGGCATCGGCAACACCACCCCCTCCGCCGCCATCGCCGCTGCACTGACGGGCAGCGCACCTGCCAAACTGGCTGGTCGCGGCACAGGCGTGGACGATGCTGGGCTTCAGCGCAAAATCGACGCCATTGAGCGTGCTCTCGAAATTAACAAGCCCGATCCCAAAGACGGGCTGGACGTTCTCGCCAAAGTCGGCGGTTTCGAAATTGCAGGTCTCGCGGGCGTCATTCTAGGCGCAGCCGCACATCGCAAACCCGTCATGGTCGATGGCTTCATCTCCACCGCCGCCGCCATGATCGCCGTTGCCATCGCCCCCGCCGTACGCCCCTATCTCATCTCCGCGCACCGCTCGCAAGAGTCCGGACACCAGCAAATGATTGAATGGCTCGGTCTCAACCCCCTCGTCGATCTTGACTTCCGTCTCGGCGAAGGCACGGGCGCCGCTCTCGGCATCTCCCTCGCCGAAGCCGCCTGCAAAGTGCTCGCCGAAATGGCAACTTTTGCAGAGGCAGGTGTTTCGGATAAGGAATAAAAAGTTGACGGAGATTGAGTAGCTTGACCTGATTGCCTGACAAATCTCAAAACTTCACCACAGAGTTCACAGAGAACACGGAGAAAGTTTAAAAAAGAGAGAGAGAAAAAGCGAGAAAAGCATGAGAGTTTGAAGCCTTTTGGGGCATTTCGTCTTTGTTTTTCTCTCCTTTTTCTCAAAAATTCTGTGCGCTCTGTGGTCTCAGTGGTAAAAAAGTGTCCAAATAGTTTTGTCAGTCAATCAGGTAGCTTGACACAGCTTTATCGTGCCACTTGTATCGAAATCGTAGCGGGTATAACATCCGCTTTGGTTTCGATACGAGTGGCGATACTACTACCACTCTACTCAACCACTGCTCCAATGCTCCAATATTTTTACGAAAAATCTTCGGATAAAAAATGACTTCAATTCTCGCCGCCTTCCAATTTCTCACCATCTTTCCTCCCCTCATCCGCCGCCCTTTCACCTCGCAAGAGATGGGGCGTGCCGTTGGCTTTTTTCCGCTGGTCGGCTTGGCGCTCGGTGGACTGCTTTATGGCGTCCACGCAGCCGCCCAACTCATTTTCCCTGCAACCATCGCCGCAGCCCTCACTATCTTCGCCTGGGTTTTCTTCACGCGCGCCTTTCATCTGGACGGCTTGATGGACACCTGCGACGCTCTCTTTGGCGGATTTACCGTTGAGCGTCGGTTGGAGATATTAAAAGACCCGCGCATGGGCGCTTTCGGCGTCGCGGCTGGGATATTGATTCTGCTGCTCAAATATACCGCCCTCGCATCATCCCTGAACCCGATGTTCGCTCTCGTTATGGCAACAGTCGTCGGGCGGTGGACATCGCCGCTCGTTATCATCACATTCCCGTATGCGCGTGAAAAAGGCTTGGGCAAGGATATGAAAGAGAACGCCGGTCTGCCCCAAGCCCTATTCTCTACACTCATCACCGCAGGCGCGGTCTATTGGCTGGCAGGCACACGGGGATTTCTGCTCATGCTCATCGCCGCCCTATTCGCCTTTGCGCTTGCCCTCTACTTCATGCGCCTGCTGCCAGGCTTAACGGGCGACCAATACGGCGCGATCACCGAGCTAACCGAACTCATCCTTCTCCTAAGCTTTGCCATCTCGTAAAAACTATGTGCCCAAATTCTGACAAATGCTTAAACACAAAGTCCACCAAGAATCACAAAGGAAAAGAAAGGCTTTCAAGGTTTTTCTTTGCGCCCCTTTGTGTCCGTCGTGTTTAAATCCTTTATCCAAACTGGATAACCGAAAAACCGCATAACAGGAAAACCATGCCCGCCAAAGTACTCGTCATCCTCGGGACCTCCTCCTCCGTCGGCAAAAGCCTGCTCGTAACGGGTTTATGCCATCTCTTCGCGCGGCGCGGCATCAAAGTTGCGCCCTACAAAGCCCAAAATATGTCTAACAACGCTGCCATCTGCCCCGATGGAGCCGAGATTGGACGCGCCCAAGCCACCCAAGCTCTCGCCTGTGGACTAGAGCCATCCGTAGACATGAACCCCGTCCTCATCAAACCCGAAGCCGATACGCGTTCGCAAGTCATCGTCAACGGGCGGGCGTGGAAACGGCTTTCCGCGCGCGACTATTACCCGCAAAAGAAACTCCTCTGGCAAGCCGCCACCGCCGCCCTCGACCATCTGCGCGAGCAATACGACCTTGTCATCGTCGAGGGGGCGGGCAGCGCCGCCGAACTCAACCTAAAAGCAGGCGATATCGTCAACATGGCAATCGCCCGCTACGCCAACGCCCCCGTCTTGCTTGCGGGCGATATTGATCGCGGCGGTATTTTCGCCCAACTGATCGGTACCGTTTGGCTGCTCGACGACGACGAAAAAGACCTCATCAAAGGTCTCATTGTCAATAAATTTCGCGGCGACATCACGCTCTTTGAAGATGGAGTCAAAATTCTCGAAGAAAAAAGTGAAAAGCCCGTTCTCGGCGTGCTCCCCTATCTTCACAACCTTTTCATCCCCGAAGAGGATGCGGTTGCCCTTGAATCTAATCTGCTTCTCTCCCCCCATCGGGGGGAGATGCCCGACAGGGCAGAGGGGAGCAGCGCCGAAATTGCAATCATCCATCTCCCCCGTATTGCCAACTTCGATGATTTCGATCCGTTGGCTGCGGAAGACGGAATTCATGTCCGCTATGTGGATAGCGCCGAGCAGCTTGGGCAGCCCGCCGCAGTCATCATCCCTGGGACGAAGAGCACGCTCAATGATTTGGCTTGGTTACGTTCCATCGGGCTGGATACCGCCATTCAAGAACTTGCCGCCAACGGGACGCCCGTCGTTGGCATCTGCGGCGGCTACCAAATGCTCGGTTCAGCCATCCACGATCCTGATCAGGTGGAATCCAGCCAAGATTCTGCACAAGGATTAAGACTGCTACCCACCGAAACCACCTTTGCTGGAACAAAAGCCACTCATCAGGCAAAGGCGCAAATTGGCAAGGGCGCGGGCTGGTTTTCTGAGCTTGAAGGGCACCAAATCAGCGGCTACGAAATCCACATGGGACGCACGGAGAGCAAATCCGCGTGGTTACAAATCAATGAACGGAATGGAGAAGCCGTCCACGTTTTGGATGGCGCCAGCAGCGATGACGGTAAAATTTGGGGCTGCTATGTACACGGTCTCTTTGCCAACGAGAATTTTCGCAAAGCATGGCTAAAGAGTTTGGGTTGGCGTGAAAGACCTGACAGATCTTCAGAAACCTGTCAGTCTTCGGATGCTCTCTTTGCAGCATCTCTAACCCGCCTTGCAAATACACTGGAAGAAAATCTGGATATGGAATTCCTGGAGAAGATAATATGGGAAAAATAACCCTGATTTTAGGCGGCGCGCGCAGCGGAAAAAGTTCCTACGCAGAAAAACTTGCTAAAGAACGCGGCGGGGATGACGTCATCTACCTCGCCACATCGGAAGTGAAAGATGCCGAGATGCAGGAACGTGTGGTGAAGCACCGCGCTCAGCGCCCATCCGCTTGGGTAACGATTGAAGCCCCTCGAAACCTCACCCAGCCCCTCATCCACGCGCGAGCCGCCAAAGTCGTCCTGCTGGACTGTCTCACTTTTCTGGTCGCCAACTATTTGATGGATTCATCTGCCCCACAAGATGACCCTTTTGATGAGCCGAGCGATGATCCTTTTGATCCGCAAATTGAAACCGAGGTACTCGCCGAGTTGGATGCGTTGGTGGCGTATGTCAAGGAAAGGGATGTGCAAATTCTGGTCGTCTCGAACGAAGTGGGCTTGGGTTTGGTGCCCGCTTACGCGCTGGGACGCGCCTACCGCGACCTGTTGGGACGCGCCAATCAGCATCTTGCCCGCCACGCCGATGAAGTGCTCTTTTTGGTGGCGGGCATCCCGATGCAGGTGAAGTGATGCAATTGCTGGCGCTGTTAATTGATCATCTCTTTGGCGATCCGCCAAACGTCTGGCACCCCGTTGCGTGGATGGGAACAGGCATCGCAAAAATGCGCAAGGCTGCGCTCACAGAAACGCCGCGCCAAGCCTTTCTTTCAGGCGGTGTAATTGCCTTGAGCGGGGTCGGAATCAGCGCGGGGTTGGGCTGGCTGCTGTCGCGGTTGCTTCGCTTTTTGCCAAAGCCGTTGGCGTGGCTCGTAGAAGCGGGTTTGCTGAAAATTATGTTAGCAGTGGGCGGTTTGGGGCGTGCGGCGACAGAAGTGCAAACTGTGCTGGAGGATGGCGACCTGCCCGAAGCCCGCCGCCTGACAAGCTGGCATTTGGTCAGCCGCGATACATCTGCGCTAAGTGAATCGCTGGTCGCTGCCGCAGCGATTGAATCGGTGACGGAGAATACATCCGACAGCATCGTTGCGCCGCTCTTTTTTTACACCCTCTTTGGTTTGCCTGGGGCATTTGCCTATCGCTTTGCCAACACCGCCGATGCGATGCTCGGCTACCGCGATGCCGAACGCGAGTGGCTCGGGAAAATTCCCGCGCGCTTGGACGACCTGCTCAACTTTATCCCTGCGCGTTTGACGGCTTTTTTCTTTATCATTGCAAGTTGTTTTTTGGGCTGGGATGCAAAGCGTACCTTTACCATCTGGCGACGTGACCGCAACAAAACCGAAAGCCCCAATGCAGGGCATCCGATGAGCGCGGGCGCAGGGGCGCTGGGCGTTGAACTCGAAAAGGTCGCTCTCTACAAACTCGGCGCAGGGCAGCCCGCGCCGAAAGCGCAGGATATTGGGCGCTCTGTCCGCCTGATGCGTGCAACCGCTTTTATCGCCGCAATTGTCTTTGGTGGGTTTCTTTGGTTTCGAAAGAGAAAAAATGCCTAAATCACAAAAAATACTGCCGCGTCCCGAAGTCCAGCGCACACCTCTTGACCAGCATGGCGCACTCGACTTTGCTGAGTTGGCACGTTTGGGAATCTCGCCCGACGAGATTATTGATTTCAGCGTTAACAGCAATCCTTATGGTCCATCTCCGTACGTTGCGGATGCCATTCAACGCGCCGTTATCGACCGCTATCCAGACCGCGAATCGCTCGCCCTGCGGGATGCCCTGGCGCAGCAATTCAATCTAAACCGTGCCCAAATTATCATCGGGAATGGCACCGCAGAAATCCTTTGGCTGATTGCGCTGGCACTTGTCCGCCCCACTGACCGCGCCCTGATTCTTGCGCCCACCTTTGGCGAATATGCTCGCAGCATCGCGCTAATGGGGGCGCATATCGAGCGGCTTCAGGCGCAACGCGACTTCACCTTTACCGCCGAAACCATTCACCAAACGCTCTCTGTCACAGCCCCGCGTTTGGCGTTTATCTGCAACCCCAACAACCCAACGGGCAGCATTCTCGCACCACAAATCATCCGCGAGTTGGCAACGGCGCATCCGCAAACGCTCTTCATCATCGACGAAGCCTATCTCCAATTCGTGCCGCAGATGCCCTCCAGCATCGCGCTCGGTCTGCCCAACCTGCTCGTGCTGCGCTCAATGACAAAAGACTATGCCATTGCAGGATTAAGATTAGGATATGCGCTCGGTCCCGTCGAGTTGATCGCCGCCCTCGCCAAAGTGCGCCCGCCCTGGAATGTGAACGCGGTCGCGCAGGAAGTTGGGCTTGCTTCCCTTATGGATGCAACGTACCTGTCGAAAACAATCTCCCGTCTCCAGACCGCTAAACGGGACTTGGTTAACGGCATCCAAGCCTTGGGACTGGCGCCTAGCCCCTCGGCGACCCACTACTTTCTCGTCCATGTGCGAAATGCAGCCGAGATGCGCCGCCAACTGCTTGAGCGGCGAATCCAGGTACGAGATTGCGCATCCTTTGGCTTACCCGAACACATCCGCATTGCCACCAAAACACCGCCAGAAAATGAGAAATTGCTCACCGCGCTCAAGGAAATCGTCTGATGTTGACATTAATCTTGGTGCGCCACGGCGAGACAGCGTGGAATAAAGCGCGCCGCTATCAGGGGCAAATGGATGTCCCGCTCTCGGATGTGGGGGAGCAGCAAGCAGCCCGTGTTGCCAACCGCCTTGCTGAGCGAAAGATCGACGCCTGCTACGCCAGCGACCTGCAACGCGCCATGCAAACTGCCGAGATAATTATAGAAAAAAACAACTTCCCACTTTTGGCGGATGCGCGTCTGCGCGAAATGAATTTCGGCGTTTTCGAAGGTTTAACTTGGGATGAAGCCAACGCGCAATACCCCGACATGGTCAAGGCATGGCTGAACGACTACAACCAGCCCCCAGAAGGCGGTGAAGCGCTGGAAGATTTTTCAGCACGGGTGCTTTCCTTGCGTGATGAATTACTCGAAAAATATCATGGCGAAACGGTTTTGTTAGTTGCGCACGGCGGCTCATTGAGCGAGTTGCTGTGCCTAACGATGGGCTTGCCCTCTGAAAGACGCTGGGTATTCGCGATGGATAATGCCAGTATTACTGAGTTACAAATCAGCGACGATGGTTATCCTGTACTAAAACGCTTGAATGATGCTTGTCATTTGGATGGGGTGTAGTATTGGGGAGAAATAAGCTTCTAATAACATTTGTTGTCTAGCGTATCGAAGAGAGTAGAACGAAAACAGCTAAGACTACACCATCATCCCCTTCGGGCGGTACTGCAAGGCCTCTGCCAGATGCGCGGATTGGATGCTCTCCTCCCCTGCCAAGTCTGTGATCGTGCGCGCCAGTTTCAGGCTTTTCCCTGAGCTTGTCGAAGGGATGCGGTGATAGGCTCGCGCGGAGAGTTGAAGCTGGGTCATTGCCGCCTTGACAAGTTGTTGCCCCGCATCATCTAACTCGCAAAACTGACGAACTTCGGCGACGCGCATATCGGCATTATCATTTCACCATTCGCTGAGGCGCTAACGCTGTCTCTCACATCTTGCAGAAGTTTACGCCAGCAAAGAACTCCGCTTCAAAAACTGCGCATTGACCGCCACAACCACCGTGCTCAACGACATCAGCACTGCGCCGACAGCCGGAGAGAGCAGAATGCCGATTGGGGCTAATATCCCAGCCGCCAAAGGCAGCGCGATAATGTTATAGCCCGCCGCCCACCACAGATTTTGGATCATCTTGCGGTAGCTGGCGCGGCTGAGAGCGAAAATCTTGACCACATCGAGCGGATTACTCTTGACAAGGATGATCCCCGCCGACTCAATTGCCACGTCCGTGCCGCCGCCGATGGCGATGCCCACATCCGCGCGCGTCAGGGCAGGCGCATCGTTCACGCCATCGCCGACCATCGCAACTTTGCGTCCCTGCGCCTGCAAAGTAGCCACTTTTTGGTCTTTGTCTTCGGGCAAAACTTCGGCAAAAACTTGATCGATTCCCAGTTCATTCGCCACACTCTGCGCCACCGCACGGCTATCACCGGTCAGCATGACAACTTGAATATCCATTTTGTGCAATTTCTCAACCGCTTCTTTGCTCTCGGGACGAATCACATCCGCGAGGGCGAAGGCGGCAATCGCTTTTTCATTTTGGAAGAGATAGACACTGCTCTGCCCTCGAGCGGAGGTGCGTTTCTCGAACTCATCCAAGCTAACGGGGAGTTCCGTGCGCAACGCTTCCATCAGACGCTTGCTTCCGATATGGACGCTTTTTCCGCCACTGACAGCTGTGAGGCCGCGCCCCTTGATGGCTTCAAAATCCGTTATTTTCGGGAGTGTTAATCCGCGTACTTCTGCCGTTCTGCGGATGCCGCGTGCGATGGTGTGTTCCGAATCCCCTTCGACGGCGGCGGCGAGGGCTAAGGCATCGCTTTCGCTCCAACCTTCTACGGTGGCGATGCCTACGACGCCGAATTCGCCTAAAGTTAAGGTGCCGGTTTTGTCGAAGATGACGGTATCAATCTCGCGGGCGGTTTCCAATGCCAAACGGTCGCGGACTAAAATACCGTTCTCTGCGCCCATCGAAGTGGTAATTGCCACAACCAGCGGAACCGCTAATCCCAGCGCGTGGGGGCAGGCGATGACCAGCACAGTCGCCACGCGGGCGACCACTTCTACATTAAACCCGTAACCAATTGTCCAGAGAACAGCCGTTAGGGCGGCAACTGCCAAAGCGACATAAAAGAGCCAACCGGCGGCTTTATCTGCCAGAATTTGGGTATCCGATTTGCTCTGCTGGGCTTGTTCCACGAGACGCATAATACCCGCCAGTGCGGTTTCGTCGCCAATCGCGTTGACGTGCACTCGCAGGCTTCCATCGCCATTAATTGTTCCGGCGATGACTTGGTCGCCTGCTTTTTTGGAGACGGGAAGCGACTCGCCGGTAATCATCGCTTCGTTGACATCTGATTGCCCTTCGGCAATCTGCCCATCGGCGGGGATACTGGCTCCGGGGCGGACGAGGAGCAAGTCATTTTTCCGCAGAGATGCTACGGGGACCTCACGCACGCGTCCATCCGGTTCGATCCGCTCGGCGGTGTCGGGGAGTAGTTTTGCGAGCGCATCCAACGCGCCGGAAGCCTGTCGGACAGAACGCATCTCCATCCAATGTCCCAAAAGCATAATGTCAATTAATGTGACCAATTCCCAGAAAAATCCGCTTTCGGTAGGGAGGAAGAGGGCGGCGATGCTGTAAATGAAGGCAACGCCGATGGCGAGCGAGATGAGGGTCATCATGCCCGGTTTGCGGGTTTTGATTTCGGGGACTGCCATTTTCAGGAAGGGTAATCCACCATAAAAGAAGATGATCACGGCAAGGATGGGGGTGATTAATGCGCTGCCGGGGAAAGTGAGCATGGTGAAGCCGAGCCAATTTTGGATGGAGGGGCTGTAGAGCAAAACGGGGATGGAGATGAGCGAGCTGATCCAAAAACGCTCGCGGAACATCTGCTCGTGCCCGCTGTGGTCGGTGTGACCGGCGTGTTCGTCGTGACCACTTTCCTGATGACCACTGTGGTCGGCATGATTTTGGTGCATATCATGCCCGCTATGTTCACTATGCTCGGCGTGCATGTCATGATTCTTGTGTTTGTCGTCCATAATTTTTTCCTTTGGCTCTTTTTTACGATATGCACAGTATAGGCGGCAAACAGAATCTCTAATAGCGTCATTCAGCGGGGAGAAAAGTAGGCATTTTGGCGTATAGAACCGGAGGTGAACAAGATAAACGGAGATTGGCGGCAAAAAAAGACACCGAGTATTTTAAAAATAATCGGTGTCTTTTGAAAGAGGAGAAGAACTTTTTACTGCAAATCTTGCTTCATCGCTTCGTATTCGTCACGGGTGAGCTCACCGCGTGCGTAGCGTTGATCGAGAATATCGCGGGCATTTGCATCGCCTGGCATCTGGAGTTGCGTATTTGAGCCGCCCATTGTTCGCACCAGCCAGACAATTCCCGCGATCACGGCAACCCAGAAGAGGATCATGAAAATCAATCCGATCCCGCCAAAGCCCATTCCAAACCCTGTCATCATTTTATTGCTCCTTTATTTGTTTTCTTTGCTCTGTTGTCGAGCAATTGTTTTTTTCTAACGATGACCAAAGTATAAAGAAGACGGAAAAAAATCCATAGCGCAATTAAGCGTATTCTTTTCTAGGCATTTTGGCGTATACAGAAATTGGTTTAAAAAAGAAGATACCGAGTATCTTTAAGATACTCGGTACCTTTGCGAGCGTTTCTTTGAGTTTATCCCTTCCCCCTTCGGGGGAAGGCTAGGATGGGGGCTACGCATCCACGCGGTAATTGCGCATCATGCCCATATCTTCATGTTCGAGATTATGGCAGTGATAGAGATATAAGCCTGTGAAATCTTCAAATTTGAGCAAAACCTTGACGTGCTCGCCGGGCATCACCAAAACGGTATCGTGCCAGCCTTCATCCACAAAGCCCTCGTGGAGCGAAGTGTACTGCTCGCCGCCGGAACGCTCGATAATTTGATATTGCAAACCGTGAACGTGCATTGGATGCGGCAGCCCCATCCCGCCGCCCATCATACCCCTGCCGCCTGCCTGATTTGTGAATTGCCAGACTTCAAGGTCGCCCAATTTGACAATTTCATCTTGGGCAACGCTGGTCATCTCGAAGGTGCGTCCGTTTAATGTCCAGCCCATGCCCCTCCCCATCGCCAATTCAAATTCACGCGGTGAATGGCGATTGACCGCATCGCTTTCATTATGCCAAGTGATCGTTGAGAGTGCCGCAGGCAGCGGTGCAGAGACACTTTCGGAGCGTTCCACCTTTACGTTCATGATCGTAAATTTTCCGCCGCCATCGGGCGCTTCGGAGGGGAAATTGATCAGCTTCGTTTCGCTGCCAACTGCCTTTTCACTGAAATCGACCCAAATTTCCATCCGTTGAGCGGGGGCGAGGGTAATATATTGCCGGTCAAGCGGTTTTTCGAGCAAGCCGCCGTCGGTGGCAATAATGTTGAAGGGCGTCCCGTCGTCCCAGCCGAGTTTGTAGATGCGCGAGTTCGAACCGTTATGCAATCGCAAACGATATGGGCGTGTTGCCACCGGCAGGCTGAAATCCGCTTGCCCGTTGACCAGAATCCGATCGCCCAAAAAGCCCATCATCTGATCCATCATCCCGTTGCCGCCGTAAACCAGTTGGTTGTCGCTGTCGAAAAGGCGGTCTTGGATCACAATCGGCAAATCGTAGTCGCCGGATGGCAGTCCCAAGCTCTTCTCCTCGTCATCGCTAATTAGGAAGAGACCAGCCAAACCCGCGTACGCCTGCGGTCCCGTCCGCCCGTGCGGATGCGGATGATACCAATAGGTCCCGGCGCGATCCATGACCGTAAAATCGTAAATATAGGTCTCACCGGGGTCAATCGCCAAGCGGGGATGCCCATCCGCTTCGACAGGGACATGCAATCCGTGCCAATGGACGATGGAGGATTCGCGCAGTTCGTTGGTGAAGTGGACGCGGATTTTTTGTCCCTTTTTGACATTAAAAATCGGACCCAAATAGCTGTTCGGGACGATTTGCAGGGCATCGGCGGGACCGCTCATGACCTCACCTTGATACCGCCAAACGCGCGTTGCCTTGCCCGGCAGGATTTGCGCCTCCCCTTCGATAGCTTTGAGCGCGATTTCAACATCTACCTCGCCCGAAGCTGTGTTCGGTACGCTCGGCACGCTCGTGGCGGGAATTGCAGTGGGCGGAAACGCTGTTTCGGCTAAAAGCTTTGGCGCACAGGCGCTCAATACTGCCGCCCCGCCCCCGATACCTAAAAGGCGCAAAAAATCGCGCCGTGAAAGTTCTTTTGATTTCATTCTCTCTCCTGTTTTGTGCTGAATAATGACGGAGAGATTATAGGAAGAACTTTTTGAATTGGAGAGCGTAATATAGCGTATTTGAATATAGGCAATTTGGCGTATATAAAAGAAATTGACTCAGTTGTAGAAAAAGTGCAGTTAAACACAAAGGTTTCGAAGGGGCACAAAGAATTAAAAGTTTTTTTCTTGGTGTTTCTTTGCACACCTTTCACACCTGAGTCAAGAAAATCGCCCTTTAATGGTCATAAATTACGACTGTTTTTGTTCCCTCCCCTTCCGCCGAATGAATTTCCAGCCGCGCCCCAATCAGCTCAGCGCGTTCGTAGATGCCGAGCAAGCCGAAGTGTCCGCCGGGGGCAAATTCGGCGGGGCTTTCGGGCGGGGTGAAGCCGATTCCGTTGTCGGAGATGGTGAGGGTAATGGTTTCGGGGCTATAGTCGATTTTTAGCGTGGCTTGCGTCGCGTTGGCGTGGTGTTGGATATTATTCAGGGCTTCTTGCGCGATGCGGTAGAAGGCTAGTTCCACGTTTGGGGAGAGACGATGTTCCAGCCCCGTATGCTGAAATTTGAGCGGAATTGCGGCGGAATCCTGCGTCTCGCGGGCAAGCATCTCCAGCGCGGCGACCAAGCCCAAATCATCGAGGTAGAGCGGGCGTAGGGCGCGGATCAGGCGGCGGAGGTCGTCAATTGTTTGGGTGGTCATCCGCTGAATCTCGTCCAATTGCTCCGCAGCGCGCCCTTCATCCACATTCATTTGCAGCAGTTGAACGCGCTGATTCAGGGCAATCAAATCCTGAATGGTCTCATCGTGCAATTCACGTCCCAAACGGCGGCGTTCATCTTCCTGACCAATGGTGATCGCTCCGATATAGTCGCGTAAACTCTCTTGCGCCGCTTGCACTTTGCGCGCCAAATAAATGAGCGTATTTTGCAGGCGGTCAATTTCTTCGATACCGCCTACCGAAGTTTCAATGCTCTCGAAATCGCCCCAAGCCAACTCGCGGGCGCGTTCTTCCAAATTTTGAAGCGGCTGCACAATTTTGCGCGCTCCAAACCACAAGGCGACCAGCGAAAGAAGCAAAATCGGGATAAAAATGAGCGGCGCAAAAAGGGTCGTGTTCAAAAGCGGCGTGGAGACCGATTCCCAGGGTTCTTCCAAAATCAACGCCCAGCCGGAGGCTTCAACACTGCTATATGCAATCACATGCTCGCCGCCATCGGCAGGCATATAAAACGTGCCGCTCTCGCCGCGCAACGCCTCGCGCACGCCGGGATGATCGAGCGGATTTTTGAGCGGGGCATCGCCCCGTGTGCTGAATAAGACTTCTCCCTTTGCGGCAATCAGGCAAATATCGCCTTCGCCCTCTTGGTCAAAAAGATCGGACAGGATTTTTTCTGCAACCAGATTTGGATAAAAAGCCCCGATGAGAATGGGCGCATTGGGATTATCAGCGGCGCTGACGAGAACCATCGGCTTGGTACCCTTTGTGGAGGGGATGACCGCAGAAAAGCGTGATTCTCGCCCCGCACCACTGAGCATTTTCTCCAATTCGGCTTTTTGTGCGTCTGTTGGCGCTGCCCAAAACGATTCGTTGCCCGTATAGGCGAGCAATTCGCCTTCGGGCGAAAAAATTGCCACCCCTGCATCAAAATCTTGAAGCAAAAAGGTTGATGAAAATAGCACCTGCTGTGGGGAAAGGCGACCATCTGCGGCGCGTAATGCGAGGGCTTGCACGGCAGACACGCGATAGTCGAGCATTTCGCTTAAAGCACGCGCCGCTGTTTGTGCGGCACGCGCGTCCCGCTCTCCGACCATTGTTCGCATGGCGCGTTGATGCAGTGCTAAACTGCCAAAAGTCGTCAGAAGCAGAAAGGCGATTAAGGGAAAAATGACCCAGGCAAAAAGTTGCAGGGTCAGTCCGCGCCAGCGAAGATAGGGGAAGGGGAGGTGAGTGGATTTTGGCATTTGTTTTTTGTACACAGATTTTTTGAAACACAGATTATTACGAGATAAAACGTGTTGCGTATTGCCTGAAAAAAACTACAGAACACGCTACACGCAACAACGAAAGGGATAACATAAATTTCGAGCTATTATGTTTTGTCCCGTGTCAATCCGTGTACAAATTTCTTAGTAGATTTACGCTGAATTCATCTGCCCCAAATCGGAAGGCAACCATCCCAGAGAAACGGCACGCATGACCGCTTCGGTACGGCTGGCAGATTGGAGCTTATTGAAAATATGCGCCAAATGTCCCTGCACGGTGCGGTCGCTGATGCCCAGTTGCACGCCAATTGCTTTGTTTGTGTAGCCTTTGCCAACCAAGGTCAGGACTTCTGTCTCGCGCTTGGTCAGTTTTTCGGCGGGCAGTGTCTCTTTATCTTGCGCAATCTGCGTCATCATCTTGGCGAGCAAGTTGGCATCGAGGGCAGAATTTCCGGCATGAACATCACGCACCGCGCCGATAATTTCGCGCGGGGCGGCGGTTTTGAGTACATAGCCATTTGCGCCCGCCTGCAAAACCGCCATCACATAAGGCGCGTCATCGTAAGCGGTTAGGATGAGAACGCCAACATCGCGCTGATTGGCGCGCACCCAGCGCGTCACGTCGATTCCGGTCGCTTTGGGCATTTGAATGTCCAAAACGGCGACATCGGGTTGATGCTCGGCAATCAGTTTTTGCGCCATTTCACCATCGTCCGCTTCGGCGACGACTTGAATATCCTCGGCTTGCTCCAAAAACTGACGAATCCCAGCCCGCACAACGGCGTGGTCGTCGGCGAGCAAAACGCGGATAGGGGAAGGTTGCGTCTTCATAAGTTGATTTTACTACACGGGTTATTCCGCGTTCGGTTCCGGCGCGCGGTTGCGATTTACTTTCACAAATTGACTTGCTAAATTCTCATCAAATTCTTTCATTTCAAGTAACTGCCCCCAAGAGACCATTGCGAGAGGGACATCTGTAGAATCGGTTGGAAAGGCAATGACTTTGAAGTTGTCGTACTTATCCATCACACCTTGAATTTGGGCTTTGAGCGTTTCACAGCCTGATTCATCTAATAATTCGCAGTTGTACCAAAAGATGACATAGCCATGTTCGAGATTGTGCCCAAGATACCCTTCGGGATAGGGTTGTTGTGCCTGTGGGGAATTCTCATCATAAAAACCGGCATCGTATTCTTGCCCATAATGTCGTCCTGATGTGGGCGGATTGGAATTGAAAGGACCCGGATCATCGCCCGCTTCAACATGTTCACCGGCGTTCGCCATAATCGGGATTTTCTCGCCTAAAGAGGGGCGCGTTGTACTCCATGCGAAAAAGCCAGCCAAAGCGAGAACTGCGATGCCGATACCAGCCCCAATGATCTTGCTCCTTCTTTTTTTGCGGCGCGTTTTCTCTCGTTGTTCGGCGCGAATACTACGTTTGCCCATAAAAATTCCTTTTAATAAAATGTTCTGGGGAGTTTTCTTCTCTTTCTGATTCCCGCAAAGTTTAAAACCATCTTCTTCGCTTTCACAGCGCGATATGACGTGTTTTTTTGTAGGCAATTTTGCCTACATCCACTCTAGCGATATGGCGGATGCCGCAAATAAGCTCTTCGATTATGCTCAAGATATGAACACAAAACTCACTCGGCGAGACTTTCTAAAACTAAGCGCGCTTGGTCTGGTCGCCTTGGCAATGCGCCCACTAACGCGCTCTGTGCAGGAATTTTCCCAAGCTGAGCATCTCGGACGTGTGGTCGTCGGCAAAGTTGATTTGATGTCCCGCCCGGATGGGAATAGTCAAGTTGTCGGCACTCTTTATGAAGATGCGATAGTCGCATGGTTACGCGAGACGACCGGACCCATGCCTTACCGAACAAATCGGCGTTGGGTCGAAACGCCCGAAGGGTATATTTGGTCGCCGTTGCTCCAGCCGGTGCGCAACGAAAAACAGATTCCGTTAAACACCCTCCCCGAAACCAGTCTGGGAACCGGCTTTTGGGCGGAAGTCAGCGTTCCCTATGTCGATTTGACCCTCGTCAACCCGCCCGCGCGTGCCCCTTGGCTGGTCAATCGCCCCAAAAGTGGACTTCCGCCAAGATTTTTCTACAGCCAAGTTGTCTGGGTAAATCAGATCAGCGTAGATGATGCGGGTACGGTTTGGTATCAACTGCAAGAACGCTACGGTTACGGAGATATTTTCCGCGTACCGGCAGAGGCAATGCGCCCCTTAACAGCGGCAGAAATCAGTCCCATCAGCCCCGAAGTGGAAAATAAGAAAATTGTGGTGAATATTACCTATCAAACTTTGTCCTGCTTCGAAGGTGATATAGAAGTCTATTTCTGTCGTATTTCCAGTGGTGCGCTCTTTGACTATCAAGGCAATCGCGTAGACGCCTGGAGTACTCCCGTTGGGCAGCATCATATTTGGCGAAAAGCAGTCTCTCTTCCCCTCAGCGGCGGCTCGGCGGCAGTCGGCTGGGATCTGCCCGCTGTTGGTTGGACAACACTTTTTATCGGGACGGGAGTCGCCATCCATTCAACCTATTGGCACAACAATTATGGTGTCCCGACCTCGCGTGGTTGCGTGAACGCCCGCCCCGAAGATGCCAAATGGATATTCCGCTGGACATCCCCGCAAGTTTCCTATGACCCCGGTGATATAACGGTTTCGATGCCCGGCGGTACATTAATCGAAGTGATAGAGCGAACATAAATTTTGCACTACCTTTGAAACAATTATTAACAGCAGAATTTCACATTCGGAGGAATACTATGAAACGAAACACATTTTGGATTATTGGGGCAGTCATACTTGTCGTATTGTTGCTCTTCTTGCCCGGTCTTTTGGGACGCGGCGGGTGGACGGGCAATAACTACGGCATGATGGGCAACAATACATGGATGGATAACAACTACGGCATGGGAGGTAGTTGGACAGATTGCGACTCCGGCTATGGGATGATGAGCGGACGTTGGGGCTTCTTTGGCTGGTTGATTCCGGTCGGAATTTTTGTTCTGGTCGTGGCTGGTGGCGTTTGGCTGGGGAATACGCTCAGTAACCGAAGGGGAAATATTCCACTTGCCGGTGCGCCGTCGCCTGCATCAACCCAAACCTGCCCACACTGTGCTAAAGCCGTTGATGCAGATTGGCATACTTGCCCCTACTGCGGGACTTCCCTGGAATAAGGAGTTTATTATGTGCAATACCTTCGCCAATTACGGCGCTGTTGAGCAAGAGTTTTGCGTATGAATAGCACCTAAAGTCGTTACATGCCCAAAAATCTGCTCCAATAAAATAGGGTCTGGCTTTTTCCAATACCTTCGCCAAAACAGCTTAAAAAAAAAGGGCTTACTGTAGTAAAGTTGAGTTCATCAAAAGCAACAACTACAGGAAGCCCATGATGAACATTCTAACACTTTTACAAAACCTGAACAAAAATCTATCCAAAACAGAAATCAAGCATTTGCATCAAATTAGCCAAGCCATGCTTACGATGAGCGGACGAGTAACAATGCTGGGCATCTCTCGCTGGACAGAGATAAGC
>JANTFU010000013.1 GCA_024763295.1 Anaerolineales bacterium | reverse complement strand
GAAGATTTGATCTTCCAATATGGCTGTCTGCCAGAGCGGAAAGGAATCTGGAAGTAATGGTAGCTACTTTTCGTGAGAAAAAAACAACTGTATTTTTGCTTGTCATCTTTGCCTTGGTATTAAGTTTTGCAACGGTTAGTAACCAAGTGAATCATCTGACATATCGCTTTGTAAAGGATCATCAAGATCATGAACATACCAATGTGATGAATGGCGTTGCGGGTAATCCATGGCAGTATCGCATTTTGGCTGATTATATGCTTGAACCTTATATCAATTTCTTCGCTGAATTTGATCAGCCCAAACCCGTTGCGTTTATTTCTTTTCGTTTTTTACAGAATTTTTTTATATTTATTGCTGCATTTTATTACTACAAAAAACTTGGGTTTTCCAACTTTGTGTCATTTTTGGGCATCGGTATTTTTGCGTGGATGGTTTCGCAATCGGTTTATCATAGCGACCTGGCATTTAGTACCTATTTTGATGTGCTTTTTTATTTACTGGGGGGCTTGTTGCTTCTGAATGACCGGTATTATGCGTTACTGTCTTTAATGCTTTTGGCTGTATTCAATCGAGAAACGATAGGCATGCTGATCGTTTTATTACCGGTTTACGTTTTTTTTGAGCAGAAGCCAAAAGAAAAAATAAAAGAAGCCGCAATTACTTTTGTCGGGATGAGTGTTATTTATTTGGTTGTTTTCTTTGGTTTGCGCCAATATTTTGGTGAGCAGGTATTTATCGCAGCTTATGACGGTTTTAAGCCCGGAAAACAATTTCTGTATAAAAATGTTGTTAATCTGCTTTCGTGGCAAAGAATCGCCATGACCGTTGGCATTATTCCTTTTCTCGCTTTGTTAGCGTATCCAAACTGGAATAAAGCGCTTCGCATTTTCTTTTGGACGATTGTTCCTGTGTGGGGCGTGGTTCACTTTACGGCGGCACTTGTTGCTGAAACCAGGCTTTTTTTAGTGCCTTTGGTTTTAGTTTTTATCCCTGCTGCATTAACCGGTTTGTATAGCAATGTTGGTCAGCGTGAAAATTAGTTGTTTTTGTCAAAATATCGTCGATTTGGCTGGTTTGGGGCTGCATATTAGACTGGGAGATTTTTTTTATGACCGCGCATCTAATCGTCGATCTCGGCTTTGGTGACGCCGGCAAAGGGTTACTGACGGACTATCTCGCGCGCCAGATTGAGACCAATTTGGTCGTGCGCTATAACGGCGGTGCGCAGGCGGGGCATAATGTGGTCACGCCTGAGGGCTGGCATCACACCTTTTCGCAATTTGGTGCGGCGAGCTTTTTGCCGCAGATGCGCACTTTTCTCTCAAAATATGTCGTCGTACATCCCGCTGCGCTTTTGATAGAAGGCGACTTGCTCGCGCAAAAGGGCGTTTTTGAGCCTTTCTCGCGCCTGCGCATTAGCGAAAATGCGCTCATCATCACGCCCTTTCAGCAGGCAGCCAACCGTATCCGCGAATTGGCGCGCGGCGCAGACCGACACGGAAGCTGCGGCGTCGGTGTTGGCGAAACCGTCGCGGATGCAGAGAAGAGTGTCCGTGCGGGGGATTTGGCAAAGACTGACATTTTGCGCGAAAAACTGAAAGCCCTGCAAGAGAAAAAAGGCGCGGAAGTCAACGCTATCTGCAAGGCGAACGCGCACAATCCCGCTTTCATTAATGAATGTGCGCTCTTTGAAGTTAGCGATATCATCGACCTGTGGATTGAAGCGGTCGAACGTGTGAATAAACTGGGTCTCGTTGTGGCAGACGATTTGCTCGGCGAATGGCTGCGGCAAACGCCAAACGTCATCTTTGAAGGTGCGCAGGGCGTCCTGCTCGATGAAGATTTCGGCTTCTTTCCGCATGTGACGCGCTCACGAACAACCACCCAAAACGCCGCTGAAATTTTGGCAGAGTTTGCACCCAAAATGCCGACGCAAAGAATTGGTGTATTGCGTTCTTACGCCGTGCGGCATGGTGCCGGACCTTTGCCAAGCGAAGACCTTTCTCTAAATGAAATCCTTGCCGAGCATAATATGCATAATCTCTGGCAGGGCAGTCCACGCTATGGTTGCTTTGACGCGATGTTGGCGCGGTATGCGCTGGCGGCAACAGGCGGCGTGGATGTGCTGGCAATCACACACATGGATGTGTTACTCAAATTGAAAGAATGGCGATATGTGGCAAGCTATCAAGATTGGGGCGGAATCGACATCCCTGCGGATGTCTCACTTGATGAACGCGCTCAGTTCGCAAAGAAACTCTCGCAGGTTGCACCGATTTTAGCAAGCTGCGCCGCAAACGATAATATCGTGATTAAAAAAATCGAAGAATTGCTGGGGCAAAAGGTGGGAATACTATCGTATGGGCAAAGTACAGGAGATGTGCAAGCGCCGGATTCAACTTGGTTGTGAAGTGCAACGCACCGTTCACAGAATAATTTTTTGCGAGGATGGCTTGAACGGTGCATCGCACTTTTAACGAAAAACGAGTGGCTTGGAAAAGCCACTCGTTCCTGATTACAGGGAACTGCTCACTGAATACTGCCCATTCCCTTAATCCTGTTGATCTTTCGGAATATGCTCTTTCTCCTCGCGTCCTAACTCCAGCGAACGCTGATATGCCGCCCAAATTGCACGCGAGATTGCCGTGCGTACGCCCGCTTTTTCGAGATAATACAATGCTTCGGCAGAAGTCCCGCCCGATGAGGTGACCTGATTGCGTAACGCCGCCACATGCACATCGTTGCGGTCGTAAAAATTGACCGAGCCGCGCATGGTTTGCACCACCAACTTCTCCGAAATCCGGCGCGGAAAACCCATGTGGACACCCGCGTCAATCATCGCTTCCATGAACATGTAAACATAGGCAGGACCCGTCCCGGAGAGTGCCGTCGCCATGTCGAGATAATATTCATCCTCAACAAAAACTTCCTCGCCCAAAGCGGAAAGGATAGTCTGCGCCTGTTCCTTTTGGGATTCAGAAACCGCATCGGACGCGACCCAAACCGTAATCCCCTCTCCAATCTTGGCGGGCGTATTCGGCATGGTGCGGATAACCTTCTTGTGCTTCAAGCCTTTGCCGATCTTTTTCAGGGTTGCTCCGGCGATAATCGACATGACCAACGCATCTTCAGGAATTTTTCCCTTTAGCTCATCCAACACTGCTCCCAAACGCTGCGGCTTGACCGAAAGTACGACCACATCGGCGTTTTTGACTGCGGCGACATTGTCAGTAAAAGGTTGTACGCCATATTTTTCGCGTAATTCCTCCCCTCGATCTGCACGCGGATCGGCAGCGAAGAGATTTTCTGGGGCTGCCAGCTTCTCGCGCAGCAAGCCCACGATCATTGCTCCAGCCATCGCGCCGGAGCCGATAAATGCGATTTTTAATTTACTCATCTAATTTCCTTTATCACGTTTTACGTTTCAGATTAAGCCGTCTGATAATACCCCACATCTACCGAATAGACACGCCCGCGCTTGATAACTTTCTTAACCAAATTTGTACCGAAGCGATAGCCAAGTTGACGATAATCCGCTACGGAGAGCAGCAAAAGATCGGCTTGTTTGCCAACTTCGATAGAGCCGACGCGGTCTTCACGGCGAATGGCGTAAGCGGCATTAATCGTCGCGGCGACGATGGCTTGGGCGGGCGTCAACTTCATCGCGCGGCAGGCGAGCGCAATGGGGAACTGCATCGATTCTGTCCACGCGGTGCCGGGGTTGCAGTCCGTGGCGATGGCGAGGATAACGCCTGCATCGAGCATTTTTTGTGCGGGTGTGTAGTCGCAGTGTGCCAAGCCGAAGGGCGTACAAGGCAGGGAAACGGCAACCGTCTCCGAGTTGGCGAGCGCAGCGATATCTTCATCCGATGTCACCACGAGGTGATCCGCCGAAGCCGCGCCCAACTCAGCCGCTAACGATGCGCCGCCAAGATTGTCGAACTCATCGGCATGAATCTTAAGCGGGAAGCCTAGGGCTGCCGCTTTCTCTAATATTTGGCGCGATTGTGCCAGATCGAAAGCGCCTGTTTCACAGAAGACATCCACAAAGGGCATCCGCTGACGGCGCGGCGCGTGTGTGTCCCACCAATCGTGGACGATGGGCAACATCTCGTTGACGATATGTTCCGTGTAGCCTTGCGGGTTGTCCTTATATTCGGGGGCAATGGCGTGCGCGCCTAAAAAGGTGATTGCCAACTCTATAGGACCTTCGTTATCGAGGGCAAGTAGCGCTTTCAACATCCGCAGTTCGGTCGCGGTTTGCAGACCATAGCCGGTTTTTGCTTCAGCGGTAGTTGTTCCGGTGGCGAACATGCGCATTAAACGGGGGCGAGTTTGTGCCAAGAGCGATTCGAGCGACGCTGTTCGCGTATCTCGCACGGTGGAAATAATTCCGCCGCCCGCTTTCAAAATATCGAGATAATGTGCGCCCTCCAGCCGCATTTCAAACTCACGCGCGCGATCACCGCCCCAAAGTAAATGTGTGTGCGGGTCGATAAAACCGGGCATGACCACCGAGCCGCTGGCGTCCAGTGTCGGCTCATCGGGATATTTTTCGCGCAATTCAGGGGTACTGCCAACTTCGATAATTTTCTCTTCGCGAATCAGCAGTGCGCCATTTTCGATGATACCGAGTTCGCCCAGATCGCGTCCGCGCTGCGGACCGCCGGGGATGGTAAGCAATTGGGGAGCTGAATGAATAAGCATGTCTCTTCCTATGGGTGAATAGTGAAAACGGGGTCTCAACATTATACCTTTTCGTTGCAGAAAAATTGCAGTTTTTAAAAATGGCACAAAAATTCTAAAATATGGTAATATAGAACAAAAGTTCTATGTGTTTGTCTGAACGTGCTCGGAGCGTGATTTCAGCATGGACACGGAAGGAAATGTCTATGAAGTCTCTTAAACGAAATTACGAAATGGCGCTGGCAGCCCTTGAAGGATTGTTGGATGATGCGCCGGTGGATGACGACTTCTATTTTGATGATCCAAACGATTTTTTGGCTGAAGAAGCGCAAGAAACGGATCGCACCCCGCCCCAACCTGTTCGGCTGCCTCTGGACGAAGTGCTCGAAGAGTACGACCGCCTGCCACCCGGCGCCCTCTTTTTAGGGGCGGCATACGATGAGTTGCCCATTCTGCTCAACCTGAATGACCCCACCCCGGGACCGATCTTGATTGCCGGTGACGCGGGCTGCGGCAAAACCGATTTGCTCAAAATGGTCGGCGATAGCATAGAGCAAATTCATACGCCGCAAGAAGTACAGTTTGGCATCATCACAAATTCGCCCGCCGAGTGGCGTGGCTTTGATGAAAATAAAAATTGTATGGGTATTTTCCCTGCCTACGAACGCAGCGCGGACGATTTTATCCGTACTCTGGCTGACTGGGCGCATAAAAATCGTCACGATAAGCGTTTTGCCCTGCTGCTGATCGACGATATCGAAGCGGTGCTCAAAATGGACGAGGACGTTCGGCAAGATTTGCGCTGGCTGCTCCTGCGCGGACCAAATCGACGGGTCTGGCCCCTCGTGACACTGGATGTGGCGCGGCAGGCGCAAGTGCGCCCCTGGCTGGACGCTTTTCGGACGAGATTGTTCGGGTCGGTGAAAAATCTGCGTAGCGCGGAATCCATTCTCCCCATGCGCGGCGCAGATTTGCATCTGCTGGAGCCGGGCAAAGATTTTGTCCTGTACGAAAATCGTCAGTGGGTCAAGTTTTGGGTGCCGTTAGTCAATTAGTTGTTCGTTGTTCGTTGTTCGTTTTTCGTAATTCGTTTTTCACCACAAGGCACGGAGTGCACAAAGCATTTCTGCGTGTTTTTTGAGAACTCTGTGGTGAGTTTTTTTCTAAACGTGCAGGAGTTTAAGGAGGCAAAAATGCAAGCAGGCATGATGTGGTTTGACAATGATAAAAGCACGAGTTTGGCAGCAAAGGTCACGAAAGCAGCGGCATATTATCGCAAGAAATATGGGCGCACGCCTGATTTATGTATGGTCAACCCGAAGATGCTGGACGAGAAGGTGAAGATCGAAGGCAATATCACTATCCGTCCCTATCAGCCGATTGTGACCGGGCATTTGTGGATTGGGATTGATGATAGCCGTGTGATGAAGAAGAAAATCTAGGTGCACCCGCGTAAAGTCTACGAGGCAGATCATTATTTTTCGGTGCTTTGGCAGCACAAAAACTCTCCCCCAGTATGCCGGTTCAGACTTTTATAAAAACGCCGCGTTTTACACGCGGCGTTTTTTTTATTCTTCAATTGCGACGACCATCGCAATCGCATGAGATTGGCTATGGCTCAAACTCACCGACCAGATTTGCAATCCCTGCGCTTCTGCCATCTTTGCGGCTGCACCGTAAAGATGCAAGCTCGGCGCGCCGCGTTCATCGCGCTGTACTTCGATTTCTTGCCAACTGACATCGCCGATGCCACAACCAAGCGCTTTCGCAGCCGCTTCTTTGGCTGCCCAACGTGCGGCAAGCGATTCTATGCGCCCGCCGCAATCGGCAAGTTCACGCGGCGTGTAAATCCGTTCTAAAAAGCGCTCGCCCTGCCGTGCAACGACTTGGGCAACGCGTTCAATCTCGATTATATCGATGCCGTTGGATAATTTCACCCTAGCTTCCTTTGGGTTCTGCTTTCTCAAGCGCTCGTACTAATTCGTCGATTCGGATTGGTTTGCTAACATAGTCGTCCATACTACGTTTCAGGTATTTTTCACGGTCGCCTTCAAGGGCATTGGCAGTCATCGCAATAATATAGGGTTGTGCTTCTGTGGGATAGGTTTCGCGAATGCGCTTGGTGGCTTCATTCCCGTCCATTTCCGGCATCTGAATATCCATAAAAACAACATCATAGGCTTGGCGTTCCAGCGCTTCAAGCACTTCTAAGCCGTTTCCTGCCAGATCAGCGCGGTAGCCCAGACGCCCTAAGATTTTTAGCGCAACCTTTTGGTTGATGGCATTGTCCTCCGCCAATAAAATCCGCAAAGGATGTCGTGCCGCCATCCCTGAATCGAACTCGCTCACCTTCTTCGGCTTTTGCACTTTTTGCGGTTTGACCGCCATCACACCCATCAAAAGATTGAAGAGATTGGATGTCTTGATCGGTTTATTCAAAAACGCTGCAATCTTCACATCGCCAGAGCGCGTCATATCTCGGCGGACAGAGGTCAAAATGACTAGCGGTAAATTTTTATACCCTTTGTGGTGAGAGATTTTCTCTGCCAACGTAAAACCGTCCATGCCGGGCATTTGCATATCCAAAATAGCGACATCAAATTTTTCGTCGTGTTCGAGCAGTGCCAAAGCCTCGTTGCCCGATTCAAGCGTAACCGCTTGCATGCCCCAAGATTGGATTTGCTTCGCAAGAATCAGACGATTCGTCTTGTTGTCATCCACCACCAGCACACGTTTCCCGGAAAGCTCGGGAACATCATCCATTGAGTAGAGCGGTTTGGCTTCGGGGTCAACATCCACCAGAATGGTAAAGTGGAAGGTAGAGCCGACGCCTTCTTCACTTTCGACCCACATTGTGCCGCCCATATTGATCGCTAATTGTCGGCTAATCGCCAACCCCAAGCCCGTTCCGCCATATTTACGCGTGGTGGATGAATCGACCTGACTAAAACTCTTGAATAATTTATCGAGCTTTTCTTTGGGGATGCCGATCCCCGTGTCCCGAACACTGAAATGTAGTTCGTATCGGTCGCCTTCCACTAACATGCTGTGGACGTCAATAACGACTTCGCCCGCCTCCGTGAACTTGATCGCGTTATTCAGCAGATTGACCAGAATTTGGCGCAGTCTCGTTATATCGCCAATCACAACGGGTGGCGTACCCTTTTCAATGTAATATGCCAAGTCTAAATTCTTGTTCGCAGCTTTTTCAGCTAAGAGATCGAGCGCATCTTCCACGCAGTTGCGTACATAGAAAGGTTGGGTTTCCAATTCCATCTTGCCGGCTTCGATCTTTGAAAAGTCGAGAATATCGTTGATAACTTTTAACAGTGTGTCACTGCCGCTACGAATAATTTCAATGAATTCCTGCTGCTCGTCGTTTAGGGGAGTGTCCAACATCAGGCTCGTCATGCCATAAATGGCATTCAGCGGTGTGCGAATTTCGTGACTCATATTGGCAAGAAAATCAGCTTTGGCTTTTGCGGCAGCTTCAGCTTCTTCTTTTGCCTTTTGCAATTCACTAATAATCTTTTTGCGTTCGGTGATATTTTCTTTGACCGCGACAAAATGGCTGATATTGCCATTCATATCTTGCACAGGCGATATGGAAACATATTCCCAATAAAGCTCACCCTGCTTATTTTTATTGCATAATTCCCCGCGCCAAATTTCACCGTTGGTTATTTTGTCCCACATTTCTTTGTAGAACGCAGCATCATGGACCCCGGATTTCAAAATGCGCGGATTACTCCCTAAAGCTTCTTCGTGGGTGTAACCGGTTACAGCGCTAAAGGCAGGATTCACATATTCGATTGTTCCGTTAACATCTGTGATGACGACTGATGCCGTGCTTTGCGTAATGGCACGCGATAATTTTTGTAACTCTTCTTCAGCTTTCTTGCGTTCGGTAATATCGCGTACGATGACGAGCAGCGTTTGATTGCCGCCTATATCTTCCACGCGCGACGATAGCGAGACCGGAAAACGTTCCCCGTTGGCACGTATGTTGACGGTTTCCAACGCTTCTTCGATCAACTCGTCAGGGTCTTGTTCTGCAGGAATGAGGGCACGATTTTCAGGCGGTACCATGTCACGGACGGTTTTTGTAAGAAACTCATCTCGTGTCCAGCCAAACATTTCACAGGCACGCTGATTCACGTCGAGTATTTTTCCATCGAGCGTTTCAACAAAGACGGCATCGTTCACGCCATCAAAAATCTGACGATAGCGTTTGCGTGCTTCACGCGAGAGGGTAAAACTCTTTTCAAGATATTTGCGTACCCTGGAGAAAACCACCCAAAAAATTGAGAAAATCAACAATAAAATTCCCAAAGACTCTAAAAAAAAGGCAGAGGGAACAACACCATCGCCGGCATTCTTTTGCATCATGTATTGTGCCCCCATTATCAACCCAACGCCAAATGCGAAACTGGCAATCCCCAGGGGCAGTAGAGAGATAAAGATGAAACGATTTCGTATGTTTGTCATGTCAACCTTCTTTTTTTACTAGACTTCTTGCAAAAGTCTATTTTTCTCCTGCGCCCAGCGCCGTACTCGGCGGCTAGAGCACTTATGCAAGAGGTCTACTAGTGGAAACAAAGATATTAAAGCATAAAACCGTCGAACTACCATTACAGAAAGGGCTTAAAAATCATTTTCTTGATGAAACTTTTTCCAACGCAGCAACCAAGGCTGCCACGCTAATCGGTTTGCTGACATAATCGTCCATGCCGCGCGCAAGGTATTTTTCACGGTCACCTTCGAGGGCGTGTGCGGTCATGGCAATGATATAAGGCTGCTCGGCAGCATCCCAGTTCTCGCGGATGTGTTTTGTCGTTTCGTCTCCGTCCATCTCTGGCATTTGAATATCCATAAAAACCACATCGTAGTGCTTTTCGCGCAGCGCTTCGAGCGCTTCGACGCCATTGCCTGCCAGGTCTGCTTCGTAGCCCATCCCTTTTAGCAAGCGCAACGCCACTTTTTGGTTAATCGCATTATCTTCTACGAGCAAAATTTGCAGCGGGTTTTCTTTGCCTAAGGTTTTATTCAGTGAGCCTGCTTTCTTTTTCTTTTGCGGTTTTTCGGCATTTCCATTGAAAACTTTAGCGAAGGCATTGTAGAGGTTGGATGTTTTGATCGGTTTACTCAATAGCGCAGCGACGTTTTCGCCTTTTTCTTGCCGCGTCATGTCTTTTAGCGATGTCAAAATAATGACGGGAAAGGGATGTTTTCCAGCAATTGCTTTTGCCAGTTGACGTCCGTCCATTTCGGGCATTTGCATATCGAAGATGCCCAAATCAAAAGTACTGTCTTCTTTGAGCAAGGCAAGCGCATCAGCCGCAGAGACGACAGCACGAGAACGCATCCCCCAGGCTTGGGTTTGTTTGCTCAGGATCAGGCGGTTGGTGGCGTTATCGTCCACGATCAGGACGCGTTTATTTTTCAGTGTTGGCAGCGACTTTGCGTGGGTTTCAGGCTCAGCGTTTGGGTCGCCAGCGACCAAAATTGTGAAATGAAAGACCGAACCTTCCCCAACGACACTTTCCGCCCACATCTTGCCACCCATTGCTTCCGCCAAATTCCTGCTAATCGCCAGTCCCAATCCGGTACCACCATATTTGCGCGTGGTAGATGTATCAACCTGACTAAAGCTCTTAAAGAGCTTATTCATCTTGTCTTTGGGGATGCCGATGCCCGTATCGCAAACGCTAAATTCAAGTTCGTAACGCTCGTCAAATTTATTATTGGTTACATAGATGACGATTTCGCCCTTGTTCGTAAATTTGATCGCGTTATTCAAGAGGTTGACCAGAATTTGACGGAGTCGCGTTATATCTCCGACAATGAGCGGGGGAACGTCATCCCCGATAAAGTATGCCAACTCAAGCCCTTTTTCGGCAGCTTTTTCCGCCAGCAGGTCGAGTGTTTCTTCGATGCACTGTCGCAGATAGAAGGGTTGCTCTTCCAGTTCGAGTTTTCCGGCTTCGATCTTTGAGTAGTCAAGAATATCATTGATGACATGCAGCAGCGTTTCCCCGCCACCGCGAATGGTTTCGATGAAATCTTGCTGTTCTTCATTGAGCGGTGTATTGAGCATCAGGCTTGTCATGCCGTAGATGGCGTTCAGCGGCGTGCGAATCTCGTGGCTCATATTGGCAAGAAAATCGGCTTTGGCTTGCGCTGCGGCTTCGGCGGCATTTTTGGCTTTTTCCATTTCTGCCAGAATTTTCTTTTTCTCGGTGATATTTTCCTTCACGGCGACATAGTGGGTGATCTTCCCGTTGGCATCTTGCACGGGAGCAATGGAGGCTGATTCCCAAAATATCTCGCCGCTTTTATTTTTATTGCAAAATTCGTCACGCCATATTTTTCCGGAGGAGATGGTGTCCCAGAGATTTTTGTAAAAGTCTTGGTCGTGAAAGCCGGATTTTAAAATGCGCGGGTTCTGTCCGATGGCTTCTTCGCGGCTGTAGCCGGTGACGGCACTAAAGGCTGGGTTGACGTATTCGATTTGTCCGCTTGTGTTGGTGATGACAATTGCGGTTGGGCTTTGATTGGCTGCGCGGTACAGTTTGAGTAATTCTTCTTCGTTTTTCTTGCGTTCACTAATATCGTGTGCCGAGGTGATTAAGCCGCGCGGTTTGCCCTTGTCGTCGGTCATGGTCGAAATTGCCATCCAGGTAGCGAAACGCTCGCCGTTTTTACGCACATGCCCGACCTCGCGTTGGACAGCGCCGCTTCGGATCACTTCTGCATTGAGCGGCTCAACTTCATTCTTGACTTGTTCTTCGGTATGAAAAACGGTTAGCGGCACGCCAATCAATTCTTCTGCGGAATCAAATCCGTGCATGGATGCCCAGGCTTGGTTTGCAAAAATAATCTCGCCATCGAGATTAGCAATCGCCATCCCGTCAAAGGCTTGCTGGACGGCACGTCCCAGCATTTGAATTTGCGCAGCTTCTTTTTTTCGTTCGGTGATATCGACGGTGGACTCGATCATTTGGACGATCTGCCCGCGTGCGTTGAAGATTGGGTAAGCGTAAATTTCAATGTCGCGGGGTTCGTTTTGGTCTGCGTAGTGAACGTGCTCTACGCGCACCGACTGGCGCGTGCGAAGTACCTCGCGAATGGGACAAATATGATCTTCGCCGCTGCACGGGGTCTCGCGATGATGGGTGAGTGCATAGCAGGTTGTGCTTGCATCGAGGGCGTTCATGCCGCGCGCGGCGGAATTGGCGATCTCGATTGAGTAATTTTCTATATTGACAACATAAAAGGGATGGGAAAGCGATTCGATGACGTGCGAAAGAAATTGATGATTTTTCTTGAGTTCGTTTTGGATTAAATTCTTCTCGGTAATATCGCGCACGATGACGAGCAGGCGTTTTTCGTCCCCAATCTGATGTAAACGCCCCGAAACCGAAACTGGGAAGTGCTCCCCATCGGCGCGCATATTTACCGTTTCAAACTCTGTGTCGAGGCGTTTGCTGTCGCTTTCTGTTAGGAGCGCATCGTATTCGGGCGGCACCATGTCTGCGACACTTTTGGTCAGGAATTCTTCACGCGTCCAGCCAAAAATTGTGCAGGCACGCTCGTTCACGTCTACGACTTTGCCATCTGGTGTTTCAACCAGCACGGCATCGTTAATGCCGTCAAAAATATTACGGTACCATTCTTCGGTGGCAGCCAACTCTTTTTGGGCTTCTTGGCGTTCCCGCAGTTCGGATTCTACCCGTCTCTTTCCATCGCTGAGCAAGCCAATGATCAGCGCGAGCAAATAAAGTGAAAAAGCGCCTCCCACAAAATAAGGGCTGCGCATGGATATTAGGTCGCTGTTAAGCGGGTATCCCAACATCAGTGCTAAAAATATCGAGAGCGTGGCTGTGATGACACCGGCTTGCCATCCACAAAGCCAGGCTGCCAAAATGACCGGAAAAAAAGTATAAACCGTGATGCTCATGCCCACCCATTGATAACCAAGCAGATAGACGATAATGTAGAGAAGCAAAGATAAAATAATTGAAAAAAAGCCTTTTCGGGTGGGGCAAAGATGATTTATATTCATGGCGGACTCAATCGGGTCATGGGTTGCGGTTCTCACGATACACACTATCATTATAGAAGAGAACCTTACAAAAAACGATACAAAAATCGTACAATTTCTTTGCAAAAAACTATGCCATAAAAAAAATGAGCGTGATAGAATCGCACCATCATTAATTTATGAGAAGGCAAAACATGAACAAAAAACTCTTTCTCCCGTTCCTTTTTCTAGCGCTCTTGCTGGTCTTTCAACCTTTAAGTCCTGTAGCCGCGCAGGATGGCGGCGATGACGTCGTACATGCCGTGCTTTTTTACTCACCCACCTGTCCGCATTGCAAATATGTAATGACTGAAGTCTTGCCTCCATTGCAAGAAGAGTATGGCGATGCACTCGACATCTTTTTCGTGGACACCACCAGCCCTGCCGGACAAGAACTTTATCTTAAATTCCTTGACTATTATAGTGTCCCCGACGAGCGGCGCGGCGTTCCGACACTGCTTCTTGCGCCGGATACAATCTTGGTAGGCTCCGGCGAAATCCCTGATATTTTCCCGGGCTTGATTGCGGAGGGTTTGGCGCAGGGCGGTGTGGACTGGGCTGACTTGCCCGGATTGGCAGATTTTATGGCAACCGGAACAGAAGCGGCGCCCCACAAACTGACGATGGGAGAACGTTTCGCGCTTGACCCCGCAGGGAATACGGTCTCGGTTGTGGTGCTGCTTGGCATGTTGCTCGTCGTCTTGTTGATCGCCTTTAATTTTCAACGCCCTGCCCGCAAAGTGAAAACCCCCAACTGGCTGATTCCCGCCTTGAGTGTGCTTGGGCTTCTGGTTGCCATTTATCTCTCTTTTGTGGAGATGACCCAAACCGACGCGATTTGCGGTCCCGTCGGTGACTGTAATACCGTCCAGCAAAGCCCCTATGCGACGCTCTTTGGCTTTTTGCCGGTCGGCGTGCTTGGTGTAATCGGTTATGTGCTAATTATGGCTGCTTGGGCTGTTCAAAATTATGGCAAGGATGAATGGCATAAAACCGCTACTCAAGCCTTGTGGTTCTTCTCTGGCTTTGGCACACTTTTCTCGATCTACCTGACCTTCTTGGAACCTTTTGTGATTGGCGCAACCTGCATGTGGTGTATCACTTCTGCCATCGTCCAAACCGCTATCTTCTGGTTTAGCACCGAACCAGCCAAAGTATATTTGGTTAAGCAAAATACGAAAAAGATAAGACGGAAAAAATATCATGGCAAGAAGAAGAAAAGCAGTAGCGCCAAACGCCGTAAACGGCATTAGATTTCTTGCAAAAGCTGATGTTTTTTAGTCCGGCACGCGCTTTTCTTGAAAAACCATCAGAAGAATAGAGTGTTTTTTCAGAAGAGTTCCCAGTATCGATCAAGGAGTTTTGCATGAACGGCATCCTAAATAGTGGTATTCCTATTATTGTATGGTTCCAAAGCCTCGGTGATTGGCTGCTTGTGCCGATGAAGTTTTTTACCTTTCTGGGCACTGAAGATTTTTATCTGCTGGCGTTGCCGATCATCTATTTTGGTGTTGATCCTGCGCTGGGGTTACGGCTGGGCGTAATGACGACCCTGACAAGCGGCATCAATACAATCTTTAAATTTGCTCTACATTTGCCACGCCCCTATTGGGTCAGCAACAAAGTCCACGCCTTCTCTGCAGAAACATCCTTCGGTGCGCCATCAGGTCATGCCCAAAACGCCGTTACGCTCTGGGGCGTTTGGGCAACGTATGCACGCAAAGCCTGGGTTTGGACGGTCGTTATTGTTGTGGTTTTGGGAATTAGTCTTTCGCGAATTTATTTGGCGGTTCACTTTCCCTTTGATACCCTGCTGGGTTGGCTCATTGGCTTATCCATTTTAGCGCTCTTCAACGCTTGGTGGGAGCCAGTTGCAAATTGGGCTGCCAAACAGAGCATGGTAAAGCAAATCGGGGCGGCGTTCGCAGCGTCCATGCTGATGCTGTTGGTAGGCGCGGGCGTGAGAAGCCTGTTTGGGTCGTGGACAATGCCTCCTGCGTGGGAGCAAGCTGCCATCAGCGCGAGCGGGCACGCGCCCAATCCCTTCGACCTCAGCGGTTTGGTCACGTCATCCGCAACGCTCTTTGGGTTACTTGCCGGTGTAGCATGGCTTGCGCCCCAAGGCGGCTATCAGCTTGCTGCGCAAGTTAAAGGTCGGATTTTGCACTATCTCGTCGGAGTTGTCGGCGTGGGATTGCTCTACGCAGGCTTGAAAATGATTTTTCCCGCCGGCGATGACTTGCTCGCCTACTTCTTCCGCTTCGTGCGCTATACACTGGTAGGCTTTTGGGTAACAGGGCTGGCACCTTTTGTATTTATTAAGCTGAAATTGACAGAATAACCACATGCTTTAGGAAAAGCCTCTGTTATAATCCCACGATGTGTTTATGATTCTCACGAACGGAGAAATTGCCTCTCTATGACATTGGAACGAGGAGCCCTCTTACATAATCGCTACCGCATTGACGAAATCCTTGGGCAGGGGGGGATGGGATCAGTTTACCGTGCGGTGGATGAAAACCTTGGGGTGGATGTTGCCGTAAAGGAAAATCTCTTTACGACGGACGAATACGCACGCCAATTTCGGCTTGAAGCCGTTATTTTGGCAAATTTGCGCCACCCGAACTTGCCCCGCGTAACCGATCACTTTGTGATTGGGGATCAGGGGCAATATTTGGTTATGGATTATATTGAGGGTGAAGATCTCCGTCAGCGCATGGAGCGCACCAATTCCCTGCCGGAGGAAGAAGTTATTATCATCGGGGCGGCGATGGCAGATGCACTCAGCTATCTACACTCGCGCAAGCCTCCCATCTTGCACCGTGATATTAAACCCGGCAATGTTAAAGTAACGCCTGAAGGCGAAGTCTTTTTGGTTGATTTCGGCTTGGCAAAGGTGATTCAGGGCAGTCAGGTCACCACCACTGGCGCGCGCGCAATGACACCCGGCTACTCTCCGCCCGAACAATATGGTACGGCTCGCACAGACCCACGCACGGATATTTACTCCCTGGGCGCTACCCTCTATGCTGCCTTGACGGGCGTTATCCCCGAAGATGGTTTAGCGCGCGCGATGGAAAATGCCGAGCTAACCCCGATCCGTAAACGTGAGCCGAAAGTTTCACGGCGTTTGGCGGCGGCTATCGAAAAAGCGATGGAAGTCGACCCTGATGATCGCTTTCAGGAAGCGGACGATTTCCGTAAAGCTCTGCTGAATGCCAGTTCAAAAACACAACGTTTGGTCAATAATGCTTTTACGGTTTCGCCAGCACCTGAAGAAGTGCCCCCTTCCATCGAAGAGACGAGTATTGAAGTAGAACCGGACGCCGACCCGAATTCCGAATCAGCACCAATAGGGATTCCCGTCACCCCGCATAATACAGGACCTGTCTCGTCTACTTCGCCAGCAGATAGCCCCAAAAAACGTCGCCAAAAAGCACGTCAGAAATTCATCCGCTTTTTGCTTTTCTTAATCTTGATTTTTGGTGGGATTTACGTTGCGCTGGCTTACTTGCCGCAGTTACGGGTTCATTTGCCCGCTAGCCCTGTGGCTTCAGTTTCACCGGTTGAAAGTCAGGCGGCATCACAAGTCCCAGCGACGAATGCCGATGTGGTTGCGATTCCCCCAAGTGAAACCCCCAGCCCAACCGCCCTGCCCACTGCAACATCCACTTTGGAACCCACCGCTACACCGCTGCCGACCGATACGCCAACGGCTTCTCCGACACCGATTGGTGGCGGCGCGGGAGAATTTGCCTTCGTCTCGGATCGCACCGGCGTCCCGCAGATTTATATTGCTAATATTGATGGCAGCCGTGTGCGACCAATCACGAATATCTCGGATGGTGCTTGCCAGCCGGCGTGGTCTCCTGATGGGATGCGGTTGGTTTTTGTGTCGCCTTGCGCCACGGCGGATGATGTTCACAAAAATGCTAGTCTCTTTTTTGTCGATGCTGATGGCTCAAACTTAACCCCTTTTACATCTGCGCCGGGCGGTGATTTTGAACCGGATTGGTCGCCGGATGGCACGAGAATTGCGTTTACATCTCTACGTGACGGTTATATGCAAATCTATGTGGCGGATGTGGAGAGCGGCGAAGTAACACGCCTAACAGAAACATCGAAAGCGAATAATGAATTTGCTCGCCAGCCTGCTTGGTCGCCGTTTGGCAATCAAATTGCTTATGCGTTGAAGCGCTATGGCGCGTATCAGATTTGGGTAATGACTGATCTTGGAGAATCACCTGAGCAAGTCACCCAAAGTGGCTACCAAGTCTGGGATACGCACCCGGCTTGGACTCCAGATGGAACCATACTCCTCTATAACCAAAATGGGTTAACGAATTTAAATCGCGTTTGGTTAATGAGCATTGCCCTGGAAAAACGTCCTGGAATGGGCGTCAATGCCGAGTTAGAACATCGACCACTTGTGCGCGATATTGATCTTTCTGGTGATGGCTTCTGGATTCTTTATGAAGGGCTTGAAGAATATAATTACGATATCTTCATGTCTACGTTAGCAGGTGCATCGCGCACGCGCCTAACTCGCGACCCGGATACTGATTACGACCCCGTTTGGCGTCCGATGCCGGTTGCGCCGGTAGAATAAAAAACGAGCAAATTGCGACGTAAACGCCCCGCAAATAACACGGTTTTCTTAAAGTCGCGGTAACTACCAAGTCTTCTTGTAAAACGTCATTGTGAGCCGCACTTGCGAAGCAATCTCCCCCTACTTTGCGGGGATTGCTTCGGCGGAAAAGCTGCCTCGCAATGACAGCCTGGGACTTTAAGAAAGCCCT
>JANTFU010000012.1 GCA_024763295.1 Anaerolineales bacterium | reverse complement strand
ATGGTTTGGTTGACCCGCGTGCTCATTATCGGCGCATTTTCCATTGCTGGGGAGCGCATTTTCAGCATGGCAGATCAGCCCAAGGCAAAAGCCAGCCAGAAAACATCGCAGAAGCAAACCCGCCGACCCTTCAATCAGCCGCGCACGGCTACGGCAAATCAGCGTTCTTTCAGCACCGCGAAGAAAACGCGTACACAACGTTCGTATTCTTCGTATCAGCGCCCTGAACCTGCCGCACCCGTTGAGCCGACCTACGAACCAACGTATGAACCAACGTATCATCCCGTTGGCGTGGCGGCAAGCGCAAAGAGCGACAAACAGCCACCGTGGAGGAGTTAGCCTATAAGACCATTTTTCTCTTCTTGACTCACGATTTCATCCAACCAAAAGGATAGGTGCAAAGGCAACGTTGACCCTATCCTTTTTGATTCGCGTAACTTGTTGGTTTGTGAAATTTGTGCTGAAAAATGTTCAGTAGCTTCGCCAATTTTCAAACAGGCTAAAAAGGCTTGGCTTCTTGCATGTTGCGTAAGCCAAAAAACATTACGAAATACGCAACACGCTACAACTAAATCCGCTGCTTTGCGTATACTGATGAGTAGAAAAAAGGAGAAAAGATATGAGTTTAATAGGCAATATCATTTGGTTGATTTTTGGCGGTTTTCTTTCCGGTTTGGGTTATGTCGTCGGCGGTTTGTTGACTATGCTAACCATCATCGGCATCCCGCTCGGCGCGGATGTGGTGCGTTTGGGCATCGCTACCATGGCACCCTTCGGCAAAGAGATTGTGCCGATCAACGACAGCAGCACCCCGAATATGATTTTCAACGTGCTGTGGGCAATTTTCTTTGGCTGGGAGATCGCGCTTTCGCATTTGGTACACGGGCTGATTTTTGCGATCACCATTATTGGGCTGCCCTTTGCCAAACAGCATTTCAAGCTTATCCCGCTGGCACTCTTTCCCTTTGGCAAAGAGTTGCGCTAAATTCACTATCATGTAAAAATGGGGGTGTTTCTTCACGCAATGTCGTGCAGACGCAAAGTCAGTTCGCTGCTTTGCGTCTTTCTGTTTCCCTAAATCTCACAGCGGAGCTTCTATGAATAATTGGATTGCCCTCAGCATCTCTTTTGGATCAGCGCTTGGTTGGTTGCGGCTAATGGACTTTTTTGCGGCGCGCGGATGGATTGAATCGCGCCTGAGTAGGAAGATTATTCACATCGGGACAGGTCCCATCTTTGTGATGACGTGGCTGCTCTTCGATAATTCGCCTGCTTCGCGCTGGATGGCGGCTGCCGTGCCTCTTGCCATTACCGTACAATTCGCGCTAATTGGCTTGGGGATCATCAAGGATGAGGCTTCCGTTAAATCCATGTCCCGTTCAGGGGATGCGGCGGAGCTGTTGCGCGGTCCGTTTTTTTATGGGATCGCTTTTGTCGTACTGACGCTCATCTTTTGGCTGGATTCGCCTGTGGGCATTGTGGCGCTGATGCTGTTGTGTGGCGGCGATGGCGTGGCGGATTTGGTAGGGCGAAATATCGCATCCCCGAAACTGCCGTGGAGTAAAAATAAGACGGTGGCGGGATCGTTGGCGGTACTGCTTGGAGGCTGGGCATTAGCCGTTTTGGTGGTGGCAATTTACATTTCCGTGGGCGTTTTCGCAGGTTCTCTGGGCGCATACTTGCTGCCAATTACGCTCATCGCATTGGCGGGGATGCTTGTCGAATCCCTTCCATTTAAGGATGTTGACAACCTAACCGTGACGGCAGTGGCAGTCTTGTTGGGGATTTTGCTTTTCTAATTGTGAGTTGTAAGGTTTGGGTTAAGCCCGAAATCCCTTTGATGGGGCAAGTAGTGGTAAGATATTCCTGTCCTGAAGTTGCACGATTTTCATTGTTGAGCCAGATTTATTTATGCTAAAAGTTATCTTGCAAGCCCCCAAACCTGTACACCCCTTTGGCGAACCTGCGCGGGAGTTGCGTATTCATAACCAACCGCTCTGGCTTTGGCAGCGTAGCGTTTTGGAAAAGTATACGACGCGGGAGATAGAGTTGCAGCCCGGCGAGCGGATGCCGCAAATGCGCGAGGAGATGTTGGTTTATCGAAACAATCTCTTTTTCGATGAAGCCTATATTGATGCCTTCGTTTCTGCGGCGCGTGAGCATGGACGTGCTTGTCGGGCAGCTTTTCACGCGGACGATCCCTCTTTTAAAGAACATACACTGCCGCTTTCAACCTCTTATACGCCGGCGGGAAATTTGTATTTGGCAGACCTTTGGTATTACCCACACGGACCGGTGGCAGATACGCGCCCGTTGGTTGTGGACACACAAATTAAAGAGGTGGGCTATTATCATGTACCGACGTATATGGCAGACCAGAGTGGTGACCTGACCTTTCAAATTCCGAGTCATACATTGCTGGCGATTGATTCGTGGGTACATATTTTTATTGCGGATGTTGTGTTTGGTCTTTTTGGGCGCGGTGTACAATTTGAGCGTCATCTGGAAGAAGATTTGGGCTTTAAGATCAAGGTTTTGACAAAAGCACTGTATGAAGGCAAGCAAGTGCTGAGTTGCTCTGAGTTGGTGAAAATCGGCAAAAATTGTGTCATTGATCCCGATGCCGTCATTCATGGACCGACCACGATTGGCGATAATGTGACAATTGGCGCCGGGGCTGTGGTGGAGAATTGTATTATCGGCGATAATGTGAATATTTCGCAGGATTGTCAGTTGATGCTTTCAGTGGTTGGCGACGGTACATTTTTGCCCTTTAAAGCAGCGCTTTTTATGACCACAATCATGGACAATAGCATGGTTGCACAAAATACTTGTTTACAGATGTGTGTGATTGGACGCAACACCTTTATTGGTGCAGGCTCTACATTTACGGACTATAACCTCATCCCTGCGCCGCTTTTGGCGATGGATGGCAATAATCGCTTGCGCGAATCCAATCGTCCGGTGATGGGCGGTTGCGTGGGACATAATTGCCGCATTGGTTCGGGTATGATCGTTTATCCTGCCCGTACAATCGATTCGGATGTCGTTTTGGCTGCCACCGAAGAGCGGCGCGTGATCGCGAAAAACGTCAGCTTTGAAGATAGCGATCATCATGGCTTGCGATTGGGGCATTTACACATGACTCCCTATCATCAGGATGATGATAACGACGTATTGGAAAGCTGGTAGATGGATAGTTTTGCGTTCATTATTCATCCCATCGATGCCAAGCGTGATGTCAGCCGAAAATTTCCCTTTTTGGGGCGTGTCCTGACAGAAAAGCAGATCGATTTTTTCTCGACCTTTTTTCCGCCGGTTTATATTTCTGAAATCGAAGGCATTCGTTCAGAAGCCACCGGAAAAGAGATTAAAGGCTGGTTTGTGGCTTGTCCCTACACACCACGCCGCATGTTGAGTTTGCCTGAAAAAACGGTCTATCGTAAAATTATACAAACTGGCAAGATGGCAGAAAAGCTGGGCGCAATGACGTTAGGCTTGGGTGCTTTTACATCGGTAGTTGGCGATGCCGGAATCTCGATAGCGCAAGGGCTTGATATTCCTGTGACGACGGGCGATGCCTACACCATTTCGATTGCGGTAGAGGCGATCCGTGAAGCGGCGAAGCTGATGGATATTGAGATTGCTCAGGCAACGGCAGCGGTCGTTGGGGCGGGCGGCTCAATCGGTAGAGTTTGTGCGGAACTTTTGGCAGATGATGTCAAAACCTTATATTTGCTGGGACGCACGGCAGAGCCGCTTGAAAAAGTCAGAAAAAAACTGGATGGCAGCAGCCAAGCCGAAATCCGCGTGAGTACCGACCTTTCCCGATTGCGGGACGCCGATTTGATTCTGACCGTGACGAGCGCGGTCCATGACGATGTTATCCGTCCCGAACATCTACGCAGTGGCAGCGTGGTCTGCGACGTTGCGCGCCCTCGCGATGTTTCTGCAATGGTAGCCGCAGCAAGAGATGATATATTAGTGATTGACGGCGGGATGGTTGACGTTCCCGGCGCAGTTGATTTTCATTTCAACTTTGGTTTTCCTGCCGGCAAAGCCTATGCCTGCATGGCAGAAACGATGGCGTTGGCATTGGAAGGTCGTTTTGAAGATTACACGTTAGGAAAAGACATCTCGCGTGAGCGTGTCGATGAAATTACAGCGATTGCCAAAAAACATGGCTTTCGCTTGAGCGGTTTCCGCTCATTTGAAAAAGAAGTCACCGCTGCACAGATCGAAGCCGTGCGGCGCAACGTTAGAAAAAACGGAGCGTAGACTCCGTATCATCTCAAACCCTGGAGGTCCCTGATGGGAAAAGCCCGCCTTTTGGTCGTTGAAGACGATGGCGATATCGCCAATATGCTGAAGATTTATTTCAGCGGTTTGGACTACGATGTAGACATCGCCCCGCGTGGGTATGACGCGCTGGATAAAACCCGCCAAGTTTTACCCCATTTGATTGTGCTCGATATCATGTTGCCTGATATCGATGGCTACGAAGTTTGCCGCACCTTGCGTACCAGTACGCGCACCAGCCATATTCCGGTTATTTTCCTGACGCAAAAAGATGAGCGCAGCGATAAATTGCAAGGATTGGAACTGGGTGCGGATGACTATATCACCAAGCCTTTCGATATCGAGGAACTTAAACTCCGTGTTCAGGGCGCGATTCGCCGCTCGGAACGTGAGAGTCTTACCGATCCCCGTTCTGGGTTGCCGGCTGGACGCTTGATCGAAGAACAACTCCGCCGCATCATCCGCGAAGATGGTTGGGCGCTGATGGATTTGCGCATTAACAATCTAACCGCCTTCAACGATGTGTATGGCTTTGTTGCCGGTGATGACGTTTTGCGCTTTACTGCGATGTTGCTGGGAGAAGTGGTCGATGAGTACGGTACCCCGAATGACTTTATCGGTCATGCCGGTGGCGATAACTTCATCATCATTTCCACGCAGGATGCTATCGGTAAGATTCGCCAGACCATCAAAGAACGCTTTGATGAAGAAGTGCAAACGCACTACAACTTTATGGATCGACAGCAAGGCTTTATTCAGTCAACCAATGCTGAAGGCGATGTCGTTCAATACCCGTTGATGAAAATGACAATGGGGGTGATTTCCCCGCGCGAAAATCGTTTCGCCGATATTCGTGAGATTACCGAAATGGCGGCGGAAGCCCGCCGTTTAGACCCCTCCGCAGAAGAATAATTCGCGCGTAGAGAGGAATTTCTGTGTCTGCTTACGGGCTTGGTTTTCTTACCATCTTTGTTGGGCTAGTGCTAGTTGCTCTGGTTTGGTTTTTGGCGCATTGGGCTTTGCGTCTTCAACCGAAATTTCAGGCGGCTATAGCCTTGCAAGCTCAAGAAGTTGAAGAATTGCCCGAACACAGCGATGCTATTTTACAGGTCTTGCCCGGGGGACGAGTTTCTTATGTGAATGCCTTGGGACGTGAATGGTTCGGTTTGCTGGAGGGGGAGCAACCAAATTTGGAACGTTTGGCACGGCGTGTGCGTCCGAGTGAAGCGTTCTGGCAATTATGCGTCACACAGGGACAGGCGCGTTTTTCGCTTGGCGGCAGGCTGGTGGAAGGAGTTTCGTACCGCATTCCGGGTACCGAACCGGTTATGTTGGTTTCTCTCCGTCAACCGGAATTGGCAACCGGCTTGGCTGAAGCGGGCGATATTTCCGGCTCGGTGTTGCGCATTATTACCGATTTTGGACGTACAGTTGCCGAAAACCTGAATCTCGAAGCGACACTCATCGCTTTAATGGAAAATATCGAGAAGCTGGTGCCTTCTGATATTTTAGAAGTGAAAGTGTGGGATGAACCCAGCCAGTGTTTTGTTTCTTATCGTTTTGGGGTGGAAAATGGTAAATCGCGCATTGAACGCAGTTTGCATTCACGTTTTGGCAATTATTCGGACTATATAGCAGCGCGCGAAGAAGCGCTCTTTGTGCAGGATACTGAAAAATATCGAGAAATTCGTTTTCTTGATAACACAGACCAGTTCTCAATTCGCTCTTATATCGGAATTCCCCTGCACGCTGGCGGCATGTTGATTGGTATGTTGGAAGTTGGGCAGATTGCCCCCGATGCTTATGCCGTTGAAGATGATGAAGTCTTGCATTTGATTGCGGGGCAGGCAGCGGTTGCTATCCGTAACGCGCTGTTATATGAAAGTGAACAACGTCGTGCTCGTGAGCTTTCGAGCTTGGCAAATTTGGCGCAAGCCGCCGGCTCACTTAAGAACAGAAATGCCTTCTTCTCGTCTCTGGTGCGAAATATTCACCCGCTTTTCAATGTGAATATTTTGGGTTTTCTGCTTTATGATGAAGATAAATACACCCTCCAGGGTGAAGTTCCTTTTGAAGGAATTCCCGCACATGTTGTGCAGGTTTATCGCACCGAATTGGAAGCAGGCAGCCCTGGAAGCGAGTTGGTTACTGCGCAGAAACCGATTATTTCACCTGATGCAGGCTCTGATGATCGTTGGAAGGATTTAGGGCTAAATAGGATTGCACAAGCAGCCAGTGTGCGCGAATCGGTTTTAATGCCGATGGTTTCCGGTGGGCGTTTTCTGGGATACTTACAGTTTTCCAACCATACACAAGGGACTGCGGAGTTTACGGATACTGAAATTCACTTGATGAGTGTGGTTGCTAATCAGACGGCAACAATCATTGACAATGCGACCTTGGTGCTTCAAACCCAACAGCGTGCCCGCAGAGCAGAGACATTGCGCCGTGTTGCTAATTTGGTTATGTCAGATGCCACATTGGAAGAAATGATGCGATTTTCTGTGCGTGAGTTGGTTCAATTGCTGCGCGCAGATACGGCGGTGATTTTCCTTTTGGACGAGCGCGAGGGAGCTTTGAAAGCGCATGAAGACTCTATTTATGGCGTGCCGCAGGAAAGTATAGATCAGTTTTCGTTGTTATATATCGATGATCCGCAGTTCCGGTTTACTGTTACCGGTAGCAAACGTCCATTTATGACGGGGACTTTGCAAACTGATCGGCGAATGATTGACTTTTATCGCCCGATGAGCGAAGCCTCCGGAATGCAGTCTGCATTGGCTGTTCCCTTGGTTATTCAGGAATTTGGGGTCGGTGAAATGTTGTTGACGAGTAGCCAGCCAAATTTCTTTACGCGCTATGATTTACAGGTAGCACAATCTGTTGCGGAACAGATTGCATTGGTTTTGGATAAATCGCAAAAAGCCGGTGAAACAGATGAAAGTTTGCGTTTGCGTGTTGAACAACTGCAAGCTTTTGCGCGTATTAGCCGCGAATTGAGTGGTAGTTTGAGTCTTGAGCACTTGTTGCGCGTGGTTTATGAAGAGGGCATGAAGATCACGAAGGCAAATTGTGCTACGGTTACAATTTTCGATCAGGATAAGTGGCGCGATGACGGTGAAGTGGTTAGCTTTTTAGCAATGGGATGTTCGCAGGGGGATCACTTAACGGAAGTGGCGTTGGATGCAGTTCGTAGCGGTGAAATGGTTTGGATCGAGGATACTGCCGAAGGGATATACCCAGCCAGCCATGAGGGCGTTCGTTCCGCATTGATTGCGCCAATCTCTTCTCAGGGCAAGATGGTGGGCTTATTTCAGGCTCATTCCATGATCGCGAATCGCTTTAATGAAGAAAGTGCCGAGAAAATTAAACCTTTGATGGCGCAGGCTGCGATTACGCTTTGGAACGCTTACCGTTATGAAGAACAGATGGTGCATGTGCAATTACTGGAACGACGTGCCAATACGCTTTTGAGCGTTTTGGATACGACATCGGGTCTGGAATTGGAAAAGCCGCTTGAAGATTCGCTTTTGGTGGTAGCCGAAGGGATTCGAGCTGCAACTTCATTTGACGTGGTGTTGATCAGTGCATACGATCAGGAAAGCGGTATGTTGCGTCGTATTACCGGTGTGGGCATGTCGGATGAGAGCTTGCGTGAGTTAAAGGAGCGCGAGCAACCGCTTCTGAGCGTGCAACAGCTTTTGCAACCTGAATTTCGTTTGGGGAATGCCTACTATATTCCAGCCGATCATGTGCCGATTATTCCAAGCGATTTGCATATTCTGACGCTTGACTCTCGCTATGCTCAAGAAACGAAACAAAATGCTTGGAATGGCGATGATCTTTTCGTCTTCTTGCTTGAAAATCAATATCAAGAACCTTTGGGCATGATTAGTTTAGATATGCCGCGTGATGGTTTGGCACCTGATTTGACCACTGTGGAAGCGTTGGAGATTTTTGCTGCGCAGGCGGCATTAATTATTGATACACAAGAACATATTGAAGATTATCAAGAGCGCGTAAGTGCGCTTTCGTCCGGGCTTGAACGTCAGCAGCGCCTCTTGAGTATTAGCCAGAACGACCTGCCAATTCTCTTGCACAAAGACCTTGAGCAGACGATTACTTTACAAAATCTTGACTTAAGTACAGAGCGCGTGCGTGCGGGTTTGCGCATTACAGAAGCCGTTAGCCGACAACTCGATCCGCTGGGTGCCTTAAAAGCCTTGGCGCGTGAAATGCTCACGCACATGGGCATGATGACTGCGTTTATTGCGGAGAATACGGCGGAAGGTCCGCAGCTTGTGAGTACGCTGGGGGACTTGCCTTCAACGGTCAATGCTGAAGCACTCTTCGGTCAGCGTAATCCTTTACGAGCTTGTTTGCAAACCGGCTCGATTATGTTGATTACAAATCTTGATGAAAGCGACGAGTGGCGCGAAACGGCGTTGTTGAGCACACTCCGATCAAAGAGCCTGATTACGCTGCCAATCAAAGTTGAGGGCGAAACAGTCGCTGCAATTTTAACGGTTAGCCGCGAGCCAATGCCGCAACTGACCGAAGCAGATCGTGAAGTCTATTATCAGATTTCACGCCAAACATCGGTTATTTTCCAGAATATCGACTTGCTAACATCGGCTCGCCGCCGCCTGAGCGAAGTCAACCTTTTGCTTGAATTCAGCCATAAAGTTAGCGACTTAAACGCGAAACAGATCATGGAAGAATTGCTCTCTAACGCGCTTAAAGTGATTACTGCTGCACACGCTGGTTTGGTATTAATATGGAACGAGGGCACAGAGCGCCTGGAACCTACGGTTGTGCAGAATTATGTTAGCAATTCAAATATGGCGCAAATCACCTACCGCTATGGCGAAGCCTTGCCCGGCATCGCTTATATGGAGCGCAAAGCGCATAAGGTCGATGAAGTCAACTTTGCGCGCGATTACACCCTCTCTGCCTCGCAACTGGCGCTTTATCGCCAAGGCACAGGTGGACGTTTGCCGATTTCAAGCCTTATCATTCCAATCCAAACAGGTAATTTCTGCCCCGGCGTTTTTGTCTTGGATAACTTCAACAAAGCCGGATCTTTTACGGATAACGATACCGCCCTTTTGCAATCGCTTGCTCAACAGGTTGCGCTGTCGCTCCAGAATATCGACTTGATCAATGCCACCGAAGAGCGTGCCGCCCAATTAGAATCGCTCACCAGAATCGCCGCTGCGATGAGTGCTAATCTGCGCATTAGTGATTTGGTGCCCTCGATTTTGGATCAACTTGCCAAGATCATCGACTACGACCGCGCTACACTCTGGATTGATGAAAACGGCGATTTGCACTCTGTCTCTGCGCGTGGCTATGCTGAAAACGACGCCCGTGTTGGCATTGCAATTCCCGCAAGAGAAGCCATTGCCATTCAAGAAATTTTAGATACGGGCGAATTGATTTCTGTCTCCGATATCCGTGACGATAATCGTTTCCGTTTGTTTGGTGATGCCGGTGATTATTTCTCCTGGCTTGGTATTCCGCTGCTCTTTAACGATGAAGTACTCGGTGTTATGGAGCTTGAAAAAGAAGAAGTCGGTTTTTACGACCTTGCGCGCATTCAGGTCGGGGCTGCATTTGCCAGTCAGGCAGCCGCTGCACTTGAAAACGCCCGTCTCTTCCAAGATAGCCAAGATCGCGCAGCTGAATTAAATTTGCTCACTGAAAATCTCGAAAATCGTGTTATTGAGCGCACGGCAGAACTTGAACGTGAACAACGTAACACGAAAACCTTGCTTGATATTCTTACCGAAGTTTCAGCCAGCCTCGATCTGGATTTGACATTGAACCGCACATTGGCTTTGCTTAATGGTACGGTTGGTGCTGACCAAGGCACCGTGATGCTATTAAACCCTGAAGACAACAAACTCCATTATCGTGCCGGGAATGGTTACTTAAGTGACGGCGAGAAACGAGATCGCGAAGTGACGTTGCGCATTGGCGAAGGGCTGGCTGGCTGGGTCGTGGAGAAACGCGAAGCGGCTTTAGTCCCTGATCTTGATGAAGATGAGCGTTGGAAAAGCCAAAAAACGGATCTCGAGCGGCATCGGAGCGCCGTGGCTGCCCCCTTAATGGTGGGGGAAGATGTGATTGGTGTTTTGCTCGTCTTTAACCGTGAACCTGATTTCTTTGATCCGGAACAGCTTGGCTTGATTAAAGTCATTGCCGGGCAGGTTGCCGTAGCCATTAACAACGCGAATCTTTACAAACTCATCCGTGAGCAGGCAGAACGCTTGGGGAACATGCTGCGCAGTGAACAGGAAGAAGCCTCGCGCTCGCAAGCCATCCTTGAAGCCGTTGCAGATGGCGTTTTGGTTACCGACTCGCAAAATCGTATTAGTTTCCTGAATGCATCTGCTGAAAATATTTTGGGCATCAAGGCTGAAAAAGTGCTGAATCAGACTCTCAATGAATTTAGCGGTCTCTTCGGCAAAGCTGCCAATATTTGGCATGAAATCATTCATGGTTGGTATGAATCTCCCAACGAATCCAGCATGGGCGCTTCTTATGCCGAACAGCTTGAGTTGGATGATGGGCGCGTTGTTCTCGTCCATTTAGCGCCGGTTTTGTTGCAGGAAGATCAATTTCTTGGCACGGTATCCATCTTCCGGGATATTACGCACCAAGTTGAAGTGGATCGTCTTAAATCTGAATTTGTGGCGACTGTTAGCCACGAACTTCGCACGCCCATGACCTCGATTCGCGGCTATGTAGATATTCTGCTGATGGGCGCTGCCGGAGCCTTGTCTGAAAATCAGACTCATTTCCTGGAAATTATTCGGAATAATACCGAACGCTTGAATGTTTTGGTTGCCGATCTACTTGATGTTTCCCGTCTTGAAGCGGGTAAAGTTAACCTTACGTTACAGGAAGTTGATATTCAAGAAATTACGCAAGACGTGATTGAAACCGTCAAATTGCGCTCTGAAGAAGAACAGAAGGAAATGAATTTCAGCATGAAAATTGAAAAGAAACTTCCTTCGGTATACGCCGACCCCGATCGCCTGCGCCAGATTATTACCAACTTGGTGGAAAACGCCTATCATTACACCCCTGAAGCGGGAGATGTAATTGTGGAACTTTCTCAACCAAATGGCAGCGAGATGGTACAGGTTGACGTACACGATACCGGCGTTGGCATTGCATTAGATGACCAGCAACAAGTATTCGAGCGTTTCTATCGCGGTGAAGATCCTCTTGTTTTAGCAACACCCGGCACAGGTTTGGGGTTGCCGATCGTAAAACAGTTGGTAGAGATGCAACGTGGTGAAATTTGGGTAAAAAGTCCTGGTGAACATGGTAAAGGTAGCACCTTCTCCTTTACGCTCCCGGCTTATCAGCAAACTTAGTGAGGCTTTTATTAATGGCAAAGATAGTGATTGCAGAAGACGAACGAGATATTAGAGACCTAATCGCATTTACCTTGCGCTTTGCGGGGCACGAAGTGACCGCCGCATCAAATGGCGAGGAAGCGGTTGCATTGGTAGAACAGGAAAACCCTGATCTAGTCCTGATGGACGTCCGTATGCCACGCATGACAGGGTACGATGCCTGCCGTGTGATTAAATCAAAACCAGAATTTGTTGATACACCAGTTGTTTTTCTCTCTGCAAAAGGACAAGAATCAGAGATCGAAACCGGGCTTTCAGTTGGTGCTGAAGAATATATGCTGAAACCCTTTGCGCCTGATCAACTAACCTCACGCGTTGCCGAAATTTTGGCGCGCTTCGGAAAATAAACTGAGAGTATAAAGAATGAGCGTTGTTCTGCTGAACGAATCAATGGTGCATTACGAGGTGCTGGGACGTGGACGCCCAGTCATCTTCCTGCACGGTTGGGTCGGCTCCTGGCGTTATTGGATTTCATCCATGCAGGTTGCTTCGACATCGTTCCGCGCGTACGCCATCGACTTGTGGGGCTTTGGGGGCACCTTTCATAATGCACAGCACTATAACTTAACCGGTCAGTCCACGCTGCTTAAGGATTTTATGAACGAGATGGGCATTGGTAAGATCGCATTAGTGGGACATGGATTGGGTGCTTTGGTGTCACTGGAGTTTGCGGCTAGTAATCCGTCTTTGGTTGATCGCGTCATGCTAACCAACTGTCCGCTGGAGCAAAAAGCAATCAGTAAACGCCTAACCAGCGAATCTCCTGCTGAATTGGCAGCGAGTATGAGCGCATCATTGCCCGCAGGTAGCGATGCCGCGTTGGGCGAAGCACGCAACGCCGACCCGGCTGCCGTTGTCAGCTCTTTGCAGGGCTTCTCAGCAGGTGCTTTTTTTAATCAGGTCAATCGGCAATACACCCCGTGTTTGCTGGTAAGCGGCGGACAAGATGAGTTGGTCTCCCCGCCGGGCATCAACCGCCTTTCTCTGTTGTCCGATTTAGGACATCATATTGTGCTCGAAGAAGCGGGACATTTCCCCATGCTGGATGCTGCGGCTAAGTTTAACCGCTTGCTTACTGATTTCCTTGCGCTTGATTCGGGCGTGAGTACAAAAGAACTCGACCTTAAAGAAGAATGGAAGCGTCGTGTTCGTTGACAAATAAAAAAGACCGTAGTAATATACCACCCGCTATGGCGAGGTAGCTCAGTTGGCAGAGCAAGGGACTCATAAGCCCTGGGTCGTGGGTTCAAGTCCCACTCTCGCCACCAATAAAAAAACCCATCGAAAGATGGGTTTTTTGTTTCCATAACGAGACCCTCTTCAGGTCACGCGCGTATCGTTAAAGTTCGTGCCCGTGGTCGTGATCGTCGCCATGTCCGTGGGCTACGCTTTCGGCGCAGGGCGCATCCCCGCTCAAATTTCCGTTCAGATAATTATCCAAACTTTCCTGCACCGTGCCGCTGGCGCCGGTAGCAACGTTGATGTCAAACTGGTGAAAGAAGTCCACCGCACGTCCGCCCATACCGCCGGAAATCATCACGTTTACGCCTTGCTCACGGATATACGCGGGCAATTGCCCAGGGTCATGCCGTTTGGCGTGCGCGTTTTCGATGGCGTTTACGCTCGTAATCTGATTGTTTTCATCGAGATCGACAAAAATATAAAAGGGACAACGCCCAAAATGTGGGCTGATAGGGCTTTCAAGCCCTTGGGCGCTTGCTGCTGAGAATGCAATTCGCATAGTTACTCCATTAAAATTTTGATAATTCGTCATCTACTTCGCTCATGCGGCGGGTGAGATGCGCTTTGAAATTTTGTAGCCACGATTTTTTTTCGTCGGGAGCCATTCCGACGGTGAAGTTGCTGACTGGTTGATTCCAGTTGACGCCATTGCCGGGACCTGCTTGCCAACCCGCGCCTTGACCGAAACCACGCCCTTGACCGAAGCCGCGTCCTTGACCGATGCCTGCTCCGTTGCCCCATTGACCATTGCCACGACCGAAACCTCTGCCGCCACCGCGTCGACCGAAGCCGCGCCCTTGTCCAAAGAATCTGTTCATTTTTGTACTCCTTTTTTAGAGATGTAGATATTTTAATCGGTTTTCGCACGCCTGCCGCGTCCGCGACCTTGCCCTCTGTGACCGCCGCCGTGCCTGCCACCGCGTCCACGCGGGGTAAAGCCCTCCGGCGGAATTTCGCTGCCCAGTGTTTCGAGCAAGCTCAATAGTTCGCCGATTTGCGGTGTTCGCAAGCAGTAGCTGACGCTCATCCCTTCGCGCGTTGCCTCGACCAGATTGACCTCGCGCAAAACTGCCAAATGTTGCGAAATATTCGCTTGCGGACGTTGCAGTTGTGCGGTGATCTCGCTGACGGTCAGCATCCCTGCGCGCAAAATATCTAGAATTTCTACGCGGATGGGGTGCGCGAGTGCATGTGCAATTGCGGCACTCAGCATACAGGGGGGAAAGGGATTATTTTTAGACATGCGTTCGACAACCTTATTCGATATAACGAATATACTCGCTCTTCAAGCGAGTGTCAAGTATTTTATTTGTTAATTTTCTGTATGAAATATTAATAGTGGTTTCGCCTTTTTTGTGTTTACGCTTTTTGCGCTGTTACATTAGCTGAAAGTGTGTTGCGTATTGCGTGTTTCGTAATGATTTTCTGTCCTACGCAACACGAGAGGCGCAAGGGATATAACGTACCTTAACCGTGATGAGATTTTTAACTGCTAATCTTCACGAATTTTCGCTAATTTTTGTTCTTAAAAAGAATATTTTCGCGCGGATTAGCGAAGATTTGCGGTTTTTTCTCAGCGTTTTTACTTCTTCACGGTTACCTACCGTGCGACTGAAAATTGGCGAAACTAAAGCTGTTAATTCTCAAAGAAAAGCGCGTACCAAATCTCCCACTTCATGAGGCGCTCTGGCACAGGCGTAGAAACGATCACGCCTGGTGGTAAATCCCCCGGCGCGGGGAGCGGAACTATTAACTGATCGCCCTCTTGAATCTCTCCCTGATTGCGTGCTTCTTCCTCTGTGATGGGATCGGAAGTCGCCACGGCGATTTGTGTTTGGAGTGCGACTTGTGTTTCTACCGCATGGGTTGCTTGTGCGCGCACCATCACCGCCTGCTCGTTTAGGTTGGTGAGTTTTTCGATGCGCTTGTTATAGTCCATGACTACTAAAACTAAGATAAGCACGCCGAGTACGATCAAAATCTCTTTCATGGAATTGCGCAAAAAATTCATGCCACTATCTTAACTTTATTCAGGATGCTTGGCAAGCTGAATCTGAATTGCCGACACGGTTTTCTTAAAATCGCAGTAACTACCAAGTCCCCTTGTAAAACGTCATTGCGAGCCGCACCTGCGCAGCAATCTCCTGCGGGGATTGCTGCGGCGGAAAAGCTGCCTCGCAATGACAGTCTGGGACTTTAAGAAAGCCCTGAGGGCAGGGGGGCGGATGAAAATTTAATCAATAACTTTTTCGTACTCCTGATGAAGCCATATTGAGAATTGCTGGATTGCCTGAAAAAAGTTTGACGCTGAAATTCGCCTCTGGTATACTTGCGCGCCGAGCGTTGTACCCTTCGCTCATAAACTATTACCTGAAAGGGCTTGTAAAAAATGAAAATCTTACTGATGAAAGACGTCTTTAAACTTGGTCGTGCCGGTGACATCAAAAAAGTTGCCGACGGCTACGGACGCAATTACCTTATCCCGCAGGGCTTGGCAGTGCTTGCCACCCCGGGCGCCGTCAAACAGGCTGACCGCATTCGCGCCAAAGCTGCCGAACGCCGCGAAGCGCTTAACAGCGAACTCAGTGGCTTGGCTGAAAGCATTCAGGACACCCGCCTTCTTTTTGCTGCCAAAGCCGGTGAAACCGATAAGCTCTACGGTTCCATCACGGCGCAGCAGGTTGCCGACGCCATCACCAAAGAAACCACCTTTGAGATTAAACGTCAGCAGCTTGAAATGCAGCCGATCCGTACTTTGGGCGATCACAGAGTTGCCGTTCGCTTGACGATGGACCTCGTCCCTGAATTCACCGTTACCGTTTACCGTGAAGGCGAAGCTGCTCCTAAAGATGGCGCAGATGCTGAAGCAGAAGCGGAAGCTGAAGAAGTTGTTGAGGGCGAAGAAGTTGCTGCTGAAGCAGAAGCCGAAGAAGCCCCTGCAACCGACGACGAAGCAACTGAAGAATAATTCCCAACCTGCCCGAAACTTAACATCACCGGCTCTTTTTGTGGGGTCGGTGATGTTTGCTTAAACCATGCCTCTCACGATTGGTCAGCAGCTCCAAACCGCGCGCATCGACCGCAATCTCAGCCTCAAGGACGTTTTCGAGAACACGCATATTCGCATTAAATATCTCGAAGCGCTCGAAGCGGATGATTTTAGTGCCATGCCATCGCCTGTGCAGGGACGTGGATTTTTGCGTCTCTACGCCCAATATCTTGGTTTGGATGCGAACACGATGCTCGCGGAACTCAAACGTCAAGAGCAGACAGAAGCCTCCTTCAGCAAGAGCGAAGCAACCCTTGATGAAACACCTCCTGAAGCGGGTAGTACAACAGCGGAAAAACCCACAGCGGATGAGCGTACAGAATCCGCGCCACCGCTTTGGCGGCAATTTTTAGCTCGCTTTGGCGTAACGCTCGCAAGTTCCGTACCTGATTCCGTGCAAGAGCAGGATGCTGCTCCCATAGCGGAACCCAGCCCTAAATCCGCGCCCGAAGCGCCGCCGGAGAGACCTGTCAAGCCTATGACGCAGGCAGTGTCCCCATCCCCGTCCCCTCAGCCAACGGGCGAATCCGACAGCATCTTTGCGGAAATTGGGGCAACCTTGCGTGAACGCCGCGAAATGCTTAGTCTGACTTACGCCGAGATCGAAGGGCATATCCACTTGCGTCCGCACTATATGGAAGCGCTTGAAGCCGGGAATTTTGGTTCGCTGCCCTCGCCGGTGCAAACGCGCGGCATGCTCACCAACTACGCCGAGTTTTTAGACTTGGATGTAGAAGCCATCTTGTTGCGTTTTGCTGAAGGCTTACAAGCTCAGCGCATTGAGCGGAATGCTCCGCTTGCGGGCGGCGCTCGAAAACCCAAAAAACAGTTTAGCTTAGGCGGTTTTATTGCTCCCGACCTGCTTTTTGGCGTTGGTGTGATTGTGACGATGGTCGCTTTTTCAGTTTGGGGGCTGAGGCGGATTGCGAATACGCGCGCCGAAGAAGTACAAGCGCAAGCAACTGCGCCTTCGATTGCTGAAGTGTTAATCAGCACCCCCACGCAGGAAATTTTGCTCACCCCAACAGAAACGTTAGTGGTTGTCAATACGCCCGATGCGAATGCCGGCACCGAAATTCCGCCGAACGAGGGCGAAGAATTGGCAGAAGGCGCAAATTTGGGCGTACAGATTTTGGTGACCGTTTTGGAGCGCAGTTGGATGCGTGTAACAGTGGATGGTGAGAAGGTTTTTGAAGGACGTGCGCAACCGGATGCCACGTTTGTCTATGAAGGCACTGAATCGGTAGAAGTCTTGACGGCTAACGGCGCCGGTGTGCGAATAGCCTATAATCAGCAAGACATGGGCTTGCTGGGCGGTTTTGGCGAAGTTGTCCAGCGTATTTATGGACCCTTTGGGCTGCTTACGCCGACGGTTACGCCGACCTTGCCTGCCACCGCAACGCCACAACCGACCCAAACCTTAACGCCTACCTTAACTCAAACCGTGACAGCGACTCCTACTCCCTAATTACCCAATCCCTAATCACCTAATTACCTAATCCCCAATACTCCCTATGAAAGAAAACACCTTCCACCTCGTATCCCTCGGCTGTGCCAAAAACACCGTCGATTCCGACTCAATGGCGCAGCTTTTATTGCGAGATGGCTTTAGCGCCTCCGAAGACCCCGCCCTCGCCGATGTGCTGATCGTCAACACCTGCGGCTTTATCGGCGCTTCACGCGAAGAATCCATTCAGGTACTCAACGAACTTGCCGAAGAAAAGCAAGAAGGGCAGTTGTTGATTGCTGCGGGCTGTCTGCCGCGTCGCTTTAGCGATTATGTGGTCGAAAATGTCCCCAAAATTGACGGCATGCTCGGCACGCGCCGCTGGATGGATATTGTGACGGTTGTCAAAAAGCTCAAGAAGATGCGCAATAATTACCGTCCCGAAGTGCTTTATCACCTGCCCGAAAATGCTAAAACTGTCGGCAAGGATGAAGGCGACGTCTTGCGTGCCAATGTCTTTGGCTCTAGCGCCTATCTCAAAATAGCCGATGGCTGCCG
>JANTFU010000011.1 GCA_024763295.1 Anaerolineales bacterium | reverse complement strand
AGGGTGAATATCCATAATCCCAGCAGAATCTGCTTGATTTTCATGGCGCTTCTTATACTGGTAAATGGAGGGACTGTCAATCTTGGAGACCATCTTTGGTCATACGTTGCATCAGGGATGACGTCTTTGTTGAGCAACGACATTTGCCGCATCCTGATGATAGGGTGTATGAGTGCGTCGCCCCTGCATCGTTGGGCATTTGCCGTTAGAAAGACAATAAATTCTTTGATGGGCATCTTTGCGTCGAAGTAGGTGCGACGCACTCCGCGTGACGTCCTTTACGCACAGACTGAAACACATCCCTGACGATATTCGGCAAAGAGATGAAGGGCGCTGCGTGATATAATTTCAACCATTAAAACGATAATAAAATCAAAGAGGACATCATGCAAGCGAATATCACCTTAAAAGAAATTGACGAAGTTGTTGCCGCAGTAAAAGAACGTGCTGATATCTCACCACGAATTGGTTTAATCTTGGGTTCCGGATTAAACGATTTTGCCGCGAGCGTTGAAAACCCCACCTATATTCCCTTTGGCGATTTACCGCATTGGCCCGTTTCCACGGTTAAAGGGCATTCGGGACGTTTGGTTTTGGGGCAGCTTGAAGGGCAGGATGTTTTTGTTATGCAGGGGCGTATCCATTTCTATGAGGGCTATACCATGTCACAGGTTACGCTGCCCATCCGCGTTATGCAGCGCCTTGGCATCGAGATTATGATTGTGACCAACGCCGCTGGCGGTATAGCCGATGACTTTTACCCCGGCGATGTGATGTTAATTACCGACCATATCAACATGCCCGGTTTGGTCGGGCAAAGCCCGTTGCATGGACCGAATATCGAAGAACTAGGTCCACGTTTTCCCGATATGACTCAAGCCTATGACCCTGAACTGCTTGCGCTCGCGCGAAAAGTCGCCAAGGAGAACGGCGTTCCGCTGCACGAAGGTGTTTATATGGGCTTGAGCGGTCCCTCCTTTGAAACGCCCGCCGAACTGCGCTTTATGAAAATGATCGGCGCTGATTCGGTTGGTATGTCCACTGTGCCTGAAGTGGCTGTTGCGCGGCATGGTGGCATCCGTGTGATGGGCTTGTCCGGTATTAGCAACAAAGCCCATACGCAGCCCGAATTTGTTGCCTCTCACGAAGACGTCCTTCAAGCCGGTAAGCAAATTGTTCCCAAAATGGAGACCATCATTCGCGGTGTTTTGCGTGCTCTTTAGGGCATTGCTGGCTTACCGATGATTGCTTTTTACGGCTTTCTTTCAACCTACGAAGCGCTGATCTATCTCGTATTGCTCTTCGCAGGGATATTTCTTGGACGCTGGCTTTGGCGTACCTGGAAAGCTTGGCGCGGTGCAATTTACGGCTTGGAACGCGAAATCTCGCAGCGCCGTTTTGCCCGCGCCCTCGCGGCGAACGTGATTTGGCTGGCTTTCCTTATGGCAGAATTTACCATCGCATCTTTTGTGGTCCCGTCAATGCCTGCTTCGATCTTTATCCCCACCCCAACCATTGATCTGCTCACCACGCCAACTGGCACCATTTCTGCCGAACTGGCAGCGACGTTGGATGCCCGCCCCACGCCCCAATCGGTCGATTACAGCGAAGGCTGTGTGCCGGATGAGCGCATCATCGACTCGCCGGTGCCGGGAGAAAACCTGAGTGGCATTGTTGAACTGATTGGCACGGTCGATGTGCCGAACTTTGGTTTTTACAAATTTGAGATTTCGCCCGCAGGCGCCGAGAATTGGTCGCCGATTTATGCCGGGCGTGAGATTGTGCAAGGAGATGTGTTGGGACGAATCGACACGGGTAGCCTGACCCCGGGCGATTATCGCTTGCGTTTGGTCGTGACCAATAATGTCGGCGAAGCGCTGGAGCCTTGTGAAGTGCTCATCCGTGTGGTGGGGCAGGAGTAAATATGGACGGTCTGAAAATTCGTTCTGCCCTCGCACCGGATATCAAACGCCTGATTGGTTTTCGGCATACATGCGAAAGCGACTATGTTTGGCAGCTTGACTTACAAAAAAAGCCCGGGCAAATTAACGTCTCATTGCGTCAGGTACGTTTGCCACGCCCCATTAAAGTGCTTTATCCGCGTGAGCAGTTCTCATTGGCAGATGAATGGAAAACGAAAAGCAAAACCTTTGTCGCGATCGCTGCGGATGGGATGCCAATTGGTTATATCCGCTTGAATGAGCAGGTTGCGGCAGCTTCGGTTTGGGTTTTGGATCTTGTCGTTGACGCGGTAGCACGCCGAAAGGGGGTCGCGACGGCGCTGCTCCACGCGGTTGAAGATTGGGCAGTTGAACGGCAACACCGTCAACTCTTCGTCGAGATGTCATCCAAAAATCATCCCGCAATTTCTTTGATGCACAAAACCGGCTTTGAGTTTAGCGGGTATAACGATCATTATTATGCCACGCAGGACGTGGCACTCTTTTTCGGTAAAATTTTGAAAGGTTGAGCTTCGGAGTTTTCATGTTTAGCGGTTGGCTCTATGGATAATGTATTGACGGGGATACGGACTCTGAACGAGATTTTAACGGCAGGGGTGGCGATTACCGCATTCTCGTTATTTCTCTATGCGTTGACATTTAATTTGCGTAACCGCGTGGCGCGTTCTTTTGCAACCATCATGCTTTTTGTCGTGGTTATTTTTACGGCTGAGGCGCTGCAAAATGAAAGTGTCCCGCTGTGGGGCATTGAAATTTTGCTCAAAATTCAGTGGTTGGGATTGGTTTTTTTGCCCGCTGCGTATCTGCATCTTTCTGATGCTCTCTTGGTAACGGCTGGACACCCCTCGCGCGGACGCCGCCGTTTGGGGATTCGCTTTGTCTATGTGATTTCGGCTGGCTTTTTGACTTTGCTCGCCTTGGGCTTGCTTTTTGGGAATCTGATTGACAATGGCAGACCGGCACCGTATTTAGAGCGTACCCTCTGGACGGAGATATTCTCCCTTTTCTACAGTGTTGCGATGATTCTGGCGTGGATCAATTTCTGGCGCGCCTTCAATCGAATGTTGACTCGCTCCGGCAGGCGGCGTATGCTCTACTTGATGGCGGGCGCGACTGCCCCAGCAATCGGTTCATACCCTTACTTGATGTATGGCTCTGGCATCGCCGCGCAGCATCCCCTCCTTTTTTGGAGTGCGGCGCTCACAGTAAATATTTTTGTGGGCGGCTTAATTGTCGTGATGGCGTATGCCGTCGCCTTTTTTGGCGTTTCTTGGCCCGACCGTTTGGTGAAAAGCCGTCTCTTTAAATGGATTTTGCGCGGACCGGTTGCTGCTTCGGCGACTTTAGGCATTATGACCGTTGTGCGGCGCGGTGTTGAATTGTATGATGGCACGCCTTATTCGGCGTTGGTGCCATTCAGCATGGTGGTGAGCGTTTTGTTGATTGAACACACCATCACCGTGCTTTCTCCCTTTTGGGAGCGGAGCGTTTTCTTCGGCGGTGATCGCGACGAACTGATTTTGTTGCAAAGTGTCGAAGAACGTTTGCTGACCCAAAGCGATTTGCGTCAATTTTTGGATGCAGTCCTTGCCGGTATTCGTGATCATTTACAGGCGCCGCTGGCGTTTATCGCTGCTTTGGATGGTGCAGACCTTGCGCTGATTACGATGGCTGGCGACAAAAAGATGCTCGATTTGGAGCACTTTCCTGAAGTTTTGTTGGTGCCCGGTATCGCCGAGGGGGACGAGCATTCGGTTTTTTTGTGGGGCGACTTCTGGATTTTGCCGCTGCGCAAACGAAAACTCGATATGGACAGAGATGAAGTGTCCCCGCTTTTGGGCATTTTGGGGATTGCCAGACAAAAAGATTTTGACGTCGAGAGTGCAGAGAACGAATCGCTCTGGCTTCTGGCAGACCGCGCCGCGCTGGCGCTTGAAGATCGCCAACTCCAACAGCGGATATTTCAATCTCTACAAGATTTACAGCCCCAAGCCGAAGCTCTGCAACGCTGGCGCGCTTCCGGACGTTACGATAGCAAAGCGGGCATGTTTGCTGAAGCCGAGATTGATGAAGGCGATTTGCCCTCTTTAGTGAAAGACGCACTCAGTCATTATTGGGGCGGTCCCAAACTCAGCGATAGTCCCTTGATTGGTCTTGAAATTGTTCAACAGGAAGCGGTTGAGCATGACGGCAATCGCGTCAACGCGCTGCGTGCCATTTTGCGACGCGGCGTGGAAAGTGTGCGTCCCGAAGGTGATCGCCGCTTTACTGCTGATTGGATTTTGTACAATATTCTTGAATTAAAATTTATTCAAGGGCAAAAAGTGCGTGATGTTGCTGCGCGGCTTGCTATGTCTGAAGCCGATTTGTACCGTAAGCAGCGCGTAGCTATTGAGTCTGTTGCAAAAATGGTGCTTGAAATGGAAAGCGACGCCAGAAAAATAGAATAAAATCAATAGACCTCTTGCATAAGTGCTCTAGCCGCCGTCCTCGGCGGCGCTTTGTGAGAAATCTCTGCGCCGTCCTCGGCGCAGGGAGCTGTTTTCGATAATTTTTTTGTCAGTCAATTTTGATCACTACCCCTCTTGATAGGTACTTTATCAGTTTTTGCTTTTATAGAGAAGAGAATGGAGGAAGGACTTAATGGTAGAGAAAGAGAATACTGGGGCGCAGGCTGCCATCGATGATGATGATGAAGGCTGGTGGGAAGCCGTCCTCGCAGACGAAAGCCGTTTTCCTGCGGCTGAAGTGCCCGAAAAAGCTGCCGAACCATTGCCGGAAGAGGAAATCTTCATCGATTGGGCGAAAGCACAAGCCTTGTACGAGCAGGATGCGGTGGTCACCTTAAATGTCACTGGTCATAATCGTGGCGGGGTGCTTGTTGAAGGTGAGAACCTAAAAGGCTTTGTGCCTTTTTCTCACTTATTGAAAATGCAGGACGAGGAGCCTGGCGACCAACGCGAGACGACCTTGGCGTCGTATGCGGGCGAAACATTAACCCTAAAGGTGATTGAATGCGTTCCCGAAGAAGGGCGGATTGTCTTTTCGGAGCGGGCAGCGCAAGCGGGCGCAGGGCGTCGTCGCCAACTTTTCAAGACGCTTACCCCCGGCAAGCGCGTTTACGGCGATGTGACCAACGTAACCGATTTTGGCGTTTTCGTCGATTTGGGCGGGGTTGAGGGACTTGTTCATATATCGGAACTCTCTTGGGGGCGTGTTGGGCATCCGAGCGACCTCGTCCAAATGGGCAGTCAGATCGAGGTGCAGATTCTGGATGTTTCTCCGGAGCGTTGCCGCGTGGCGCTCAGCGTCAAGCGCATGCACGAAAATCCCTGGGAAAAGGCAGCCGAGCGCTACCATCCTAATCAGATTGTTGATGCAACCGTCACCGCGCAGGTCTCTTTTGGGATTTTTGCGCGCCTTGAAGATGGCATCGAAGGCTTGGTGCATACATCTGAAATGCCTGCCGAAAAACAAAATGTTCGCGTTGGCGATCAAATCCGCTTGCGTGTGCTGCATGTAGACCCGAAAAAGCAGCGCATGGGGCTGAGCATGAATCTATAAAAATGGCTGAAGACGAAGAAAACCGTTGGCTGGGGCAACTTTCCTCGGCAAATCAACACTTTGGGCGTTTCGCGCGCGATATTCTTGGCGTTTTGCTGCTGGCGTTGGCACTAACCCTTTTTGCCGGTTTGCTCGGCTGGACAACTGGCAATGCGGTCGATGCTTGGATCGAATTTATCAAGGATTGGTTTGGACGCGGCAGTATTTTAGCCATCATCACGCTTGGCGTATTGGGATTTATTGCGCTGCGTCGTTCGGATGAGCCGCTCCCGATTGGACGCTTGATTATGCTGGAGATCGCGGCGTTCCTGACCTTAGGTTTGCTCGCCGTTATGGATGGACGTGATTTGAGCTTGGCAGAAACCGGTTACGGCGGTGGACGCTTGGGATGGGGGCTTGAACGGATGTTGACCAGCCTGACCAGTGAAGGCATCAGCTTGTTGATTTTTGTTTTTGGTTGGTTTTTTGCGGTTATGAGCGGTTTCAACTTGTGGGTGAAGCTCGAAAAATTGCTTTTGCGCTTAAGCGGCGAAGCAGAAGAATTGCCCGCCGAACCTCCTGAAGCCCAAGAGACAAACGCAGAAAAGCCCAAAGAGACCCCGCGTAAAAGACCGCGTGTTGATTTACCGCCCGAATTTCGGAAAGCATTGAGCGCGCGTACAGATGAAGATGAACGCCCCTCGAAACCGCGTCCGCGCGACGAGCGCTTACCGCCGCTTGATTTGCTTTTACGCGATAAACGCTCACGTCTTGATGAACGCACGATTAACCAGACCGCTGGCTTAATTGAGAAGACCCTGAACGACTTCGGCATCCCTGCACAGGTGGTTGGCTTCCGCGTGGGACCGGCGATTACGCAATTTGCGGTGCAGCCCGGCTTCATCGACAAAAGCACGACGGAAGAAGAGCAGCGCCTGATGAAAGTCCGTGTGGCGCAGATTGCTTCCCTGCAAAAGGATTTGGCATTGGCGCTCTCGGCGCAACGCTTACGCATTGAAGCGCCAGTACCGGGGCGCTCTTTTGTGGGCATTGAAGTGCCCAACTCGAATGTTGAGACGGTGCGTTTACGCGCTATTCTTGAATCTGAAGCCTTCCAGAAGGTGCGTTCGCCTTTGGCGATTGCAGTTGGACGTGATGTTTCGGGACATCCTGTGGTCGCAGACTTGGCGAAGATGCCGCATCTTTTGATTGCCGGTTCAACCGGTTCGGGCAAGTCGGTTTGTATTACTTCAATTGCAACCTCATTGGCAATGAATAATCATCCCGATCAGTTGCGTATGGTGATGGTCGACTCAAAGATGGTTGAGTTGGTGCGGTTTAACGGCTTGCCGCATCTTTATGGACGTGTTGAGACAAATATTGATCGCATACAGGGCGTTTTGCGTTGGGTGGTGGTTGAGATGGAACAGCGTTATAAGCTGCTCGAAAAAGAAAGTGCGCGTGAGTTACGCTCTTATAACCGTAAGGTTTCACGCCGCAAGGCAGGCAAGCCGCTGCCGAATATTGTCGTCTTGATTGATGAAATGGCAGATTTGATGATGAATGCGCCTGACCAGACCGAACATAATCTCGTCCGTTTGGCGCAGATGGCGCGTGCGACCGGGATTCATCTTGTGATGGCTACCCAGCGTCCAAGCACCGATGTGGTTACGGGACTGATCAAAGCCAATTTTCCGGCGCGTATCGCGTTTGCGGTCACGTCCGGCGTGGATTCGCGCGTTATCCTGGATAGTGTTGGCGCGGAGAGCTTGTTGGGCAATGGCGATATGCTTTTCCTAAGTCCCGAAGCAGGCGTTCCGGCGCGTGTTCAGGGTGTCATGATTACAGATAAGGAAATCGACGGGGTGATCGGCTATTGGCACGAGCAAGGTCTGACAAGCGATGAAACCCCGCCCTGGGAGCGGATGTTGAGCGAAGCGGATATGGATGAAGATGAAAGTCTGATTGAGCAGGCGATTCAGATTATCCAAAAAACGCAGCGCGCATCGGCATCGCTTTTGCAGCGCCGCTTACGGATTGGTTATCCGCGTGCAGCACGGCTTTTGGATACGCTCGAAGAAATGGGCGTGGTCGGTCTTAATCAGGGCGGCGGCAAGGAACGTGATGTGTTGATTGCGCCTGCTGGTGAAGAAGAATTTTAAATGGAGTTTCTGTGGAAAATATTGTGAAAGTTGAAAAGATTTCATTTACTGACCGTTTGAGAACGCTTTTTAAGGGCGTTTTAGACCCGATAGGGACGTTTTTGAATGGTTTGGGGCTAACGCCAAATACGATGACAATGCTCGGCTTGGCGGGGAATGTGGTCGGCGCTTTCTTTTTGGCGCGTGGACAGATTGTGCTGGGCGGCATCATTGTATTGGTGATGTGGCCCATCGACGCGCTGGACGGCACGATGGCGCGCTTGCGTGGCGAGCCGAGTGACTTTGGCGCGTTTGTCGATTCGGTTAGCGACCGTTATGCTGAGCTTTTTATTTTTGGCGGTTTGCTTTATTACTTTGCATCCTTAAATGATTTGCAAGCATCAATGCTCGTTTTTCTGGCGGCAGCTGGCTCGATTTTGGTTTCTTACACCCGCGCTCGTGCAGAAGGTTTGGGCTACAGCGCAAAAGTTGGTATGTTGACGCGCGTCGAACGCTATTTTGTGCTTGCGCCAGGCTTGCTTTTCAATATTCCGCTGGTTTCGTTGTGGATTTTGGCAATTTTTGCAAATTTCACGGCGTTGCAGCGAATTTTATACGTTCGTAGTCAGGCACATAGAGATTTTTAGCAATGGTTGATGGTATTCATGTAGGGTTTCTCTTTTTTAGCTTTTACGGCTTGCTAATTTCCATGGGGGCGTTGGCGGGTGCGTTTTTGGCGCAGTCCGAAGCTAAGCGGCGTGGATTGGACTCTGCCTATTTATGGGATATGCTGATTTGGCTTTTGATTGGCGGTATTTTAGGGGCGCGTCTTTGGCATGTTTTCACGCCTTCGCCATCGGCAATTGCGGATGGACTGACCACGCAATATTATCTTTCGCATCCCTTTGCTATGCTCGATACGCGCAAGGGAGGCATGGGCATTCCGGGCGCGGTGATTGCAGGCGCGCTGGTCTTGTGGTTTTATACGCGCAAGCACCAACTCTCTTTTCTCGTCTGGGCGGATACTATCGTGCCGGGCTTGGCATTAGGGCAGGCGATTGGGCGTTGGGGTAATTTTATTAATCAGGAACTTTATGGCGCGCCGACTTCACTGCCGTGGGCGATTTTTATCGATCCGGCACATCGTTTGGCGGGCTTTGCCGACCAAGCCTATTACCATCCGCTTTTCTTTTATGAGTTTCTCTGGAATTTAGGCAATATGGCGTTGCTGCTGTGGCTGGCACGCCGCTTCAGTGGGCGGCTCAAGGATGGCGATCTGCTCTTGGTTTATCTCGTTGTTTATCCATTGGGACGCTTTTTACTTGATTTTCTGCGGCTCGACGCTTCGCAGCTTGGGGGTGTGAATGCAAACCAAACCTTAATGGCAGTTATCGCGGTTTTGGCGGCGTTCACTTTCTTTTTACGGCATCGGCGGCACAGCTAAATCGGAGTACTCTTGTCTGATTGACAAACTCTTGTGTTCCCGCTATTCTTTGCGTACTTTTCTCTCCAATGCAGGTATCTATGATTGAAACAAAAAACTTAAGTAAAGCCTTTCAAGATTTTTGGGCTGTTGATGATGTAAATTTGGATGTTGAAGCGGGACAGATTTTGGCGCTTTTGGGACAAAATGGCGCTGGCAAAACCACCACCATTCGGATGTTGACCGGTTTATTGCGTCCAACACGCGGCTGGGCAAAAATCGATGGACGGGATGTCGTTGCCGAGCCGACCGCGATTCGCTCTTCTGTGGGCGTGCTGACTGAACAACATGGTTTGTACCTGCGAATGACGGCGGACGAATACCTTGATTTCTTTGGGCGTGTCTATCAGTTGGATGCCGACAAACGCAAAAAACGCAGTGATTATTTGCTCGAATATTTTGGCTTGGCGCGAGCCGCAAAACGCAGGATTGGCGAATACTCGAAAGGGATGCGCCAAAAATTAGCGCTCGCCCGCACCCTAATCCACGAACCGCCCGTGCTTTTGCTGGATGAGCCAACCTCAGCGATGGACCCGGAGAGTGCGCGTCTCGTCCGCGATGAGATCGCAAATCTGCGCTCGTCACAGCGCACGATTGTGATTTGTACTCATAATCTCGTCGAAGCCGAAGCGCTCGCTGACCGAATTGCAATTATTTATCAGGGCAAAATTCTGGTAAATGACAATCTTGATGCCCTCAAACGGAAAGTGCTCGGCTCTCCTGAATACGAAGTGCTGTTTTCAGAAGATTGGGATTTCCCCGAAAGTTCATTACCGAAGGGCGTTGAGATGCTTTCACAGGAGGCGCGTGGCTTCTCTTTCCGTACCAGCGCGCCCGAAGAGACCAATCCGCTCATTTTGCGCGAGCTTGGACACGTGAATGCTCCGGTTTTGACTTTGCAGAAAAAACAACGTAGCCTTGAGCAGGTTTACCTTAAAGTGATGGCGGATGCGCAAGGGCAGGGAGGTTTGCAATGAAAGAAAAATTAGCCCCCGTTTGGCTTTTGGCAGGTCGCGAACTCAGAGATCAATTTCGCGATTGGCGTATTCTTTTTCCGCTGATTGTGCTGACGTTCTTCTTTCCACTCCTGACCAATTCTTTTGCCGGTGAGGTAATCGGGTTCATGAATCGCTATGGCGGTGATTTGATTTTAGACCGCCTGGTGCCGTTCTCGATTTTGATTATTGGTTTTTTCCCCGTTACGGTAGCGCTTGTGGTGGCGCTAGAATCCTTTGTCGGTGAAAAGGAGCGTGGCACGATCGAGCCGCTTCTGAGCAGTCCGCTTTTGGATTGGCAGCTTTATTTAGGGAAACTTTTTGTTGGGATTTTCTTCCCCTTGCTTGCCAGCTATGCGGGCATTAGCTTTTATCTTGTGCTTATCAGCCATCAAAATTTGAATTTGCCGCCGACAATGCAAATTCTTCAACTTTTGGCGTTGACTTTTGCTCATTCGGTGTTGATGGTGAGTGCTGCAATTGTTGTTTCAACGCAGGCGACATCTATTCGCGCAGCAAACTTACTGGCATCTTTTATTATTATTCCTGTAGCGTTGCTCATTCAAGGTGAGAGTATCTTGCTATTTTGGGGCGGGAACGATCAGGTGCTCTGGATGGCAACGTTGGGGGTGTTGATGCTTGCGGTCATTTTGATTCGCGTTGGGATTGCGCATTTTCAGCGTGAATATTTATTGGGCAGAGAAGTGGATACGTTAAATCTCAAGTGGCTGGGCAGCACTTTTTGGCAAGAATTTCGCGGATCAGGCAGCACGCTTTGGGCATGGTATCAAGTACAGGTCGGGGGCGCTTTACGGCGCTTGCGCACATCCATTTTATTAGTCTTTGTCCTCGCGATTGCGAGTTCGGTCACGTCCTATGTGTGGGTTTCAGAGATTGCGCCTACTTATCTGAGCAAGATGTCTACCGAAGAGATTGGCACAATGGTTGATGAATTAACGGCGAGTGGCGGGTTGACTTCTCTCAATGAAAATGTTTCATTTGGCTATATTTTTAGTCATAATCTGCGCGCCGTTGTGGTTATGCTCATCCTAGGGGTTTTCTCTTTCGGTATTTTGGGTGAGCTTTTATATATTGTGAATATCGGCGTGATTGGCGGTTTGTTAGCGGGCTTGCAATATGTTGGCTTTTCGGCGTTCGATCTTTTTATCAATGGTATTCTCCCGCATGGTGTTTTTGAGTTGTCCGCCATTCTCTTAGCGAGCGCTGCGGTGCTTTATTTTGGCGCAGTGCTAATTACGCCCAGCCCCGAACGTACGATGGGCGAGGTGATTGTGGTTAGTCTGGCAGATTGGACAAAAATTTTTGTGGGGTTGGTCGTTCCCTTGCTCTTTATCGCCGCCTTGATTGAAAGCTACATAACCCCCGGTCTTTTATTAAATGTAATGTAATTTTTGGAGCAGTATGGCAAAATTAACAATTTTGGGTTCGTCGAGCGCAATCGCCACAGAGGACGCCGAGAACGCACACATGATTTTTCAAAGTGGCGAGCGAATTGTTTTGATAGATAGCCCGTCAAATCCTTTGTTGAAGTTGGCAAAACTGGGCATGGATCACGAAAGCGTAACAGACTTGATTGTGACCCATTTTCATCCGGATCATGTTTCAGGTGTACCGCTTTTTCTTATGGATATGTGGTTACGCGGGCGAAAATCGCCCTTGACGGTCTATGGTTTGGCGCATGCATTGGATCGTTTGGAAAATTTAATGGATGCCTTCGACTGGGAACAATGGCCCGACTTCTTCCCCGTGACCTTTAAGAGGCTTCCGTCAACGGAAAGATATGCCGCCATTCAGGCGGATACCTTTAATCTCTACACATCCGAAGTACAACACATGATCCCCACTGTTGGAATGCGCATCGAGTTGGCTGGCGGAAAGGTGCTTGCCTATTCCTGTGATACCGCTCTCTGCGATGAAGTTTTGCGATTGGCGCAAGATGCCGACTTGCTCATCCATGAGGCTGCTGGAGAGTTTTTTGGACATACTTCATCAAAGCAAGCCGCAGCGTTGGCGCTGCGTGCGAATGCTAAGAAATTGGCGCTAATTCATTATCCCACAGGCGAATTTGCGCTTGAGAGCACCTTGGACGATGCTCAAAAAGTCTTTGGCGAAAATGCTTTTCTTGTGAAAGATATGATGACGTTTACTTTATAGCTGCTTGTTCACTTAAACAAAAAAAAGCTCTGCGAAAGCGCAGAGCTTTTTTCTTCCTGATGATCGTTAGATGCCTGCCATATATGCCAAGCCGACCGTACCGGGACCAACATGCGTGCCGATTACAGGGCTGACTTCTGAGTAAATCTCTTCTTTCACGTCTAGGCGTTCTCGCGCCATTGCGAGCAGTGCTTTGGCGTCCTCTGCGGCATTCGATTGGATGGTTGCCAGTGAAATCGGACTGCGATCGCCGATTTCTTCAGCGATAATATCCAAAACGCGTGCCTGCGCTTTGCGTTTGGTGCGCACGCTTTCGATGGATTCGACGACACCGCCCTGTACCGAAAGTACCGGCTTGACTTTCATCATGGTGCCCAGTAAGCGTTTTGCTCCACCAATGCGCCCGCCACGATGCAGGAACTCGAGCGTATCCACCGCAAAATAGACCCCTGTATTAGCGCGGGCTTTCTCTGCCAGAGCAAGGCAATCCTGAATACTGGCACCATCTTGCGCGGCGCGCGCGACAGCTAGCACTTGCCAGCCCAGCGCCATTGCGGTTGTGGCTGAATCAAAAAGATGGACATGTTCTTGACCGCTGCTCATTGCGAGTTTTCCTTGCGCAGCGGAATTGAGCGTGCCGGAAAGCTTTTCAGAAATGAAAATCCCCAAGACATCATAATCCTCCGCAACCAAGCGTTCAAAGGCAGCTTGCATGTGCGGAATGGTGACTTGGGAGGTTGAAGGCATTACTTTTGAAGTTTGCAGGCGCTCGTAAAATTCGCTCGGCGAAATGTCGATGCCGTCTTTTAGTGTTTCTTCCCCCCAGATCACTTCAAGAGGCAAAACGGTGATGTTGTGTTTCTTCGTTAGCTCTTGCGGAAGATAAGCGGTGCTATCGGTAATAAGGGCAACTTTCTTAGACATAAGTCCTCCAGAGGTAGTATGATTTTCTTGCTCAATGATTCTAATAGGTAGTCTTTATATTTAACCCGTTTTTTACCAAGAAGTTTCGCGCAATTTATCAGCGTTGCAGATGCTAGGTATCTTTGCTATAATCACCGAGCTTCTACACCGAAGAATACTTTACGGAAACCTTGCACAGAGGACATTTTACTTGGCTTTTTTCAACCCACTCAACTGGCTTTTAGGTCTCTTTTCTCTTGATATTGGCATTGATCTTGGTACGGCGAACACACTGGTCAACGTGCGCGGAAAAGGGATTGTTATCAATGAACCTTCTTGGGTCACAATTGATAAGCGTTCGCGTCGCCCTTTGGCGATTGGTATGGCAGCCAAAGAGATGGTTGGACGCACACCGAAGAACGTCCTGGCAGTACGCCCGCTGCATGATGGCGTCATCTCCGAGTTTGACATTACGCAGATTATGCTTGAATATTTTATCGGGCGCGTGCATGAGCAGAGTGTTGTCCCTTTGCCCAAACCGCGTGTTGTAATCGGTATTCCTGCCGGTGTAACGGAAGTTGAAAAACGTGCGGTTTACGATGCGGCGATGGCTGCTGGTGCCAGACAGGCATTTCTCATTGAAGAGCCAATCGCGGCGGCATTGGGCGCTGGTTTACCGGTTGGCGAGACGCGCGGTAGTATGGTTGTTGATATTGGTGGTGGTACAACTGAAGTTGCCGTGATGTCGATGAGTGGTGTGGTTGCATCGCGTTCTTTGCGTGTTGCCGGTGATGAAATGGATCAAGACATTATCCAATATTTGCGCAATAAATATAATTTATTGATTGGGCAAGGCATCGCCGAAAAAGTAAAAATGGAGATCGGTTCCGCCTTCCCGCTTGACAAAGAAAAAACAATGGAAGTGCGTGGACGTAATCTCGTTACGGGCTTACCGGAAACCGTTGAAGTTTCATCCGTAGAAATTCGTGAAGCGCTTGCCAATTCCGTGCAAGTGATTGTTGATACCGTCCGCGATGCGCTGGACGAAATCCCGCCCGCGATTATTGGCGACCTGATGGATTTAGGCGTTTGTCTGGCTGGCGGCGGCGCGCTCTTGCAAGGTTTGGATCGCCGTCTTACTGAAGATACGCGCTTGCGAACTTGGGCAGCTGAAGATCCGCTGACCTGCGTAGCACGCGGTGCAGGGATGATTTATGACGATTTTGATAATCTTTCGCCCTATCTTGCCGGTTTAGAACGCGGGCGTTAATTTCTCCCCAAAAACTATGGGGGGATTTCCTGTTTGCTTTATTGATAAATCCCCATGAAAGATAATTTTTCAGGTTCTTTACAAAGCACGATCATTTTTTTAATTGTCGGGGGAATTTTGGCGTTGGCATTTGGTGGGTATTTTAGTACTGCATCCAATCAGGTTTCCCGTTCATTGGTGGGCGTACAAACCTGGGTTTCCGATCGTTTTCTGACCATTCGCGATATTCTCAGCGCGCCCAGCGATGTTGTTTATTTGCAAAATCAAAATGCACAGCTTGAAGCTGAAATTTCTGGTTTGCAAACGCAGGTTATTCAACTTCAACAGCAACTCAAGGATACGGAAGTGCTCGCCGCGTTGGTCGATTTCTCGCAAAGTAACCCCGAAAGTATTTATAAAGCCGCATCGGTGATCGGGCGTGACCCTAGCCCCTTTTTGCATTATGTGATCATTAACGTCGGCTCCAATGATGGGATTCGGCGCGGGATGCCTGTCGTCACGAATCAGGGACTTGTCGGGCGAATCGATGCGGTCATTGCCGACGCATCGCGCGTCCAATTAATTACCGACCCCGGTTCTGCCGTTAATGTTCGTTTGCAGAGCGCAGATACCGATGCACTTCTCGTCGGGTCCGTGACCGGCGATCTTGGGCTAGAAATGATTTCGCAAGACGTTACAGTACAGGAAGGCGATGTTGTGCTGACATCCGGCTTGGGTGGTGACTATCCCTCCGATTTGCTGGTGGGGCAGCTTCTAAATCTCCGCAAACGCGATTACGAACTTTTCCAGCAAGCCTCCGTGCAATCGACTGTCGATTTTTCTCGTCTGGAGATTGTGTTGGTGATTATGAATTTCAAGCCGGTGGACGTCACACCGCTACTCCCGGACGAAACCCCTTAACCCGTGAAGGAACTAATCGCTTTACCCTTGTTGTCCATCGTATTAGTGATACAGATGGCAATTACGAGTCGTATCTCTTTATTAAGTGGATACGCCGATTTGCTTTTAGTGGTCGTGGCGGCTTGGTCATTGCAGAAGCGCGCCCAGACATCGATTCACTGGGCAATTTTTGCCGGTTTCCTCGTAGGCTGGACTTCCGCTATGCCGTGGGTGGTGCCCGTAGTAGGTTATGTGATTACGGCTCTTTTTGCGCGAGCGTTGGTACGCCGCATTTGGCAAACACCGCTTTTGGGGATGTTTGTGGTCGTTTTTATCGGTACGCTGATTACACATTTTTTGAGTATTCTGGTCTTGCGCTTTATGGGCAGTGCCTTAGCCTTCGCGGATGCCTTAAGTGTGGTGACTTTACCGAGCTTATTTATCAACTTGTCTTTAGCGTTGTTTGCTTTTCCTATTTTGAGAGATTTAGCTGTATGGGTTTACGATATCGAGGATGAAGACGCATGAGTACATCAACCCCTTCTGACTTCCGCACCGAACCGTGGCGCGTTATCACGTTTTATGTCGGCGCGGCGGTTGTTTTTGCGCTTTTACTTTCTCGTCTTTTCAGTTTGCAGGTTTTGCAAGGCGATAACTGGCATGTCCGCGCAACGGATAATTACACGGTTGAAATCAGTGTCCCGACGTCTCGCGGTATTATCTACGATCGAAATGGCGTTATTTTGGCACGCAATGTTGCTTCGTATAATGTCGTTATCACGCCAGCCTATTTGCCCGATGATCAGGCGGATATCCAGCGTATTTATCGCGAACTTTCCGAAATTATTGATGTACCGGTTAACAGCGGCACGGTCGATGATGCCAAATTGTTCGCTGCTTGTGTGCCGGGTCCAGGCATTGCGCAGTTAGTTGAGTTGGGAAACTCCCTTGCCCCATATAAGCCTGTGCCGGTCAGTTGTGATGTTAGTGATGAAACCGCGCGCATCGTGCGTGAAAAGGCTGTCGGTTGGCCTGGCGTTTCTGTCCAAATCGAGCCGATTCGCGACTATCCAACCGGTTCAACCACCGCCAATATCATTGGCTTTTTAGGACCCATTCCTGCCACGCAGGTGGAAGAATATGAAGCCCTTGGCTTTGTTGCCGGGCGTGACAAAATTGGCTACGCCGGCGTAGAAGCCACTTTGCAGGATATTCTGGCGGGTAGAAACGGCTCGCGCGTGGTCGAAGTCGATGTTGCCGGAGAAGAGTTGCGCAATCTGGAAGAGCCGGTGGCTGCTGTTCCCGGCAGAAATGTGCGCCTAACCATCGACTACCGCTTGCAAAAAGCAGCCGAGGGAGTTTTGCTCAACGAAATCAATGGCTGGAACCGATACTTTGGAAAAATTCGTATTTCCAGCGGGGTAACGATTGCGATGAACCCTAAAACGGGAGAAGTTTTGGCGATGGTTTCTTATCCCACCTACGAAAATAATCGCTTTGCGCGCTTTATTCCGGCATATTATTATCAGCAGCTTAGCCTTGACCCCCGCAATCCGCTTCTCAACAATGCCATCTCAAGCGAATATCCGCCCGGCTCGGTTTTTAAGCTCTCGACGGCAACCGGCTCCTTGAACGAAGGCATTGTCACCGTCGACCAGATTATCGAGGCGCCCGGTCGATTGATTCTTGAAAATCGCTATTCACCCAATGACCCCGGGCGCGAGCAAGCCTTTGTTGATTGGATTTACGACCAAAACCCCGCTGGTTTTGGGACGATCAGCTTCAAGCGCTGTATTGCGTACTCCAGTAATGTTTGTTTCTATAAACTCGGTGGTGGATATAAAGATGAAATTCCTGAAGGACTCGGAATTTTACGCTTGGGCGAATACGCTCGTGCGTTGGGGTATGGTGCCCCTTCGGGAATAGAATTGCCCGGCGAGGCAGATGGTCTCATTCCCGATCCTCAATGGAAACGCATTAATCAAGGTGAAAACTGGTCAACGGGTGATACATATATTGCCAGTGTTGGTCAGGGATATGTGCTGGCAACTCCAATGCAGGTACTTATGTCCGGGGCGACGATTGCCAATGATGGTAAATTGATGCAGCCGACCATTATCTATCAGGAGCGCGATGACGAAGGGCGTATTTTGAAACCCTTTGTGCCGCGCGTGAAATGGGATATTACGCAAGATCCGCTGATTACCAATTACGATTGCGACGGCGGCTTTTGTCTGGAAATGGATACCAAAAGCACGGTTGATCCCTATGTGGTTGAGCAAGTTCAAGCCGGGATGCGGCTTGCTGTCACCGACACGACCTTTGGTACGCTGAACGCGATTTTTGGCGATTTTCCGGTTGCGGTTGCCGGTAAAACGGGCACGGCTGAATACTGCGACGATGTTGCTTTGGCAGCCAATCGTTGCACTTTTGGGAACTGGCCCACACACTCGTGGACAATCGCCTATGCTCCTTATGAAGACCCTGAAATCGTTATTATGGCGTTTATGTACAACGGCGGTGAAGGTGCTAGTGTGGCAGGTCCTGTTGTAGAAGGTGTGATGAATGCCTATTTTGAATTAAAAGCGATTGATCTTGCCGAAGGTGGCGGGAATTAACTCGTTTTTTTCTTTTCGCATAACGAGCGCTCGTAGTACTTGGAGGAGCACTCAAAGGTTGTTGGAACTTCCCTTACCCTGACCTTTCGCTACGCTCAGGTCGTCCCTCTCCCAAAATGGGAGAAGG
>JANTFU010000010.1 GCA_024763295.1 Anaerolineales bacterium | reverse complement strand
CGTGGATGGTTGCTTGAAAAAACTCCCTGTTCAAAACAGGGAGTTTCATCTTTTATCAACTTCTCAAATGACAGGCAATCATATGTCCGGGATGTCCATCTAGCTCTTTTAGCTTCGGCTCTTCCTGCGAGCAGATTGCTTCGGCAATGAAACCGTCCACGAATTTGCACGAATAAGCGAACGGGACGGTTTCAATTCGTGCATTCGTGTTCTATTCGTGGATGGTTTTAAGGCTAAACCTTCTCCACGCCGATCCCCGCCCTGTCTGCGGGCAGGCTGATGGTCGCCTGCGCATCGTATTGCAGCCCCTTGAAGGGCGAGTTTTTAATCAGCAGCGGAGCATCAAGGTCAACCCAGTCTGCCAGAGCGGTCAAATGCGCCATCGCCGTCACGCCAAGCGCTGTTTCAGACATGCAGCCGAGCATAATTTTTATCCCCAGTTCCCTGCCGCGTCGCAGCATCTCCAGTGCAGGGATCAAACCGCCGATTTTCATCAGCTTCAAATTGATGCCCTGCACGCCCGCTTTAGCGAGTGCCTCCACATCCGCAAGGCTGCGTACCGATTCGTCCGCCACTAGCGGCGTTTTGCTGTGCGCCTGCGCATAGCCCATCCCCTCGATGTCCTCTTTCGGCGTGGGCTGCTCAATCATTTCCAGATGATAGGGTTCGAGTGCTTTAATTTGACGGATGGCTTCGTCGGGACTCCACGCCGCATTGGCATCGACGTAAATCCGAGCATCGGGGCGCGCCGCACGCACCGCCGCCACGCGCGCGACGTCATCTTGGGTGCCGAGTTTTAGCTTGATGACCGGATATTGGGCATTTTCGCGTGCAATCTCCGCCATCTCAGCGGGTTCCGCGATGCTAATGGTAAAGGCGGTCGCGAGCGGCTTGGGTTTGGGCACTCCTAATAATTTCCAGAGCGGCAGACCCTGTTTTTGGGCGAGTCTATCGTGCAAGGCTAAATCCAAAGCTGTTCGAGCAGGGGCGGGACCGGCGTCACCAATCCATGCCGAAATTTCGGCGGGGTCATCCGGAAAGGGGAGGTCGCTTTCAGCTTTTGCATCCCACAGAGCAATCATCTCCTCGTCCGGGATGCCGTAATAGGGCGGGATTGTGCCTTCTCCCCAGCCTTCATCGTTTTCCAGCCGAATCCAAAAGGCTTTGCGCGTTAGGCTCGTGCCGGTTGATAGGCGAAAGGGGCGGTGAAATTCAAGTGTGATGGCTTCGTAAGTTAGTCTTGGGTTTTTCATAGGTTTAGCTTGTGTTATGCAGTTCCCCCTCTGTCTTATCGGACATCTCCCCCGAAGGGGGAGAATTAATCCCTTCCCCTTTTTGGGGAAGACTAGGGAGGGGAATGTAGGCGAATAATTGAGGAAGTTAAAAACTCCTCATTGCTGAGGAGTTTTTCTTTTTTAGGCACGGGTTTCTTCGGCGAAGTGGCAAGCCACCCAATGGTCTTTTTCGATTTCCCGATACTCAGGCTCTTCGACGAAACAGCGTTCCTTCGCAATTGGGCAACGGGTGTTGAAGTTGCAGCCCTTTGGCGGATTTTTCGGGTTGGGAATGTCGCCATCGAGAATGACGCGATGATGCGCGGCGGCTCGGTCTGGGTCGGGAATGGGCACAGCGGACATCAGCGCTTGTGTGTACGGGTGCGCCGAATTGAGATAAATTTCGTCGCGGTCAGCCAACTCCATGATCTTGCCGAGATACATCACCGCCATGCGGTTGCTGATATGGCGTACCATGCTCAAATCGTGGGCGATGAAGATGTAGGTCAAGCCGATTTTCTTTTGCAGTTCTTCGAGCAGGTTAACCACTTGGGCTTGGATGGAAACGTCCAGCGATGAGATGGGTTCATCGCACACGATCAGGTCGGGTTCGAGGGCGAGGGCGCGGGCGATGCCGATGCGCTGCCGCTGACCGCCAGAAAATTCATGTGGGTAGCGGTTAACAAAGTCGGGATTCAGCCCGACGATATCAAGCAACTCTTGAATGCGGTCGTGTTTTTCCCGGCTACTCATTTTGGTATGCACATCCAGCGGGGCGCGGACGATTGAGCCGACGGTCATGCGTGGGTTGAGCGAGGCGTACGGGTCTTGGAAGATCATCTGCATCTTGGCGCGCACTTTGCGTAAATCTTTTTCGCCGAGTGAGTTTAGGTCAACGCCGTTGAAGATGATCTCGCCGGAGGTTGGTTCGTAGAGACGCATCATCGTGCGCCCGACGGTGGTTTTGCCGCAGCCAGTTTCGCCGACCAAGCCGAGGGTTTCGCCGTGATAGACCTTGAAGCTGACATCATCGACCGCTTTTACGCTGCCGATTTGCCGCTGGAGAAAGCCGCCGGTGATGGGGAAATGCTTTTTCAGGTTGCGAACTTCGATTAAGGGGGTATCTTTATTTGTCATTTTGCTTTATCCCTGCGATTTCTTCCCAGTGCCAACAAGCAACAGCGTGGTCGTAGCCTTCGATTTCGATAAGTGGCGGTTTTTCTTGCAGACATTTTTCGGTTTTGTAGCCGCAGCGAGCGGCAAAGGCGCAGCCTTCGGGAAGGGCGAGGAGGTCGGGCGGCAAACCGGGGACGGAGGCAAGTGCGGTGCCGGGTGGGTCATCAAGGCGGGGGAGCGAGCCGAGCAAGCCCATTGTGTAGGGATGGCGCGTCTTTTTATAGATATTGCGCACCGTGCCGCTTTCGATGATTGAACCGGCATACATGACGTTGATGCGGTCTGCCATTTCTGCCACTACGCCGAGGTCGTGGGTAATCCACATGATTGCCATGCCGAGTTCTTTTTGCAGCTTTTTGACCAGATCGATGATTTGGGCTTGAATGGTTACGTCAAGGGCGGTGGTCGGTTCGTCGGCGATGAGCAGTTTGGGGTTACAGGAAAGCCCCATAGCGATCATGGCTCGTTGGCGCATCCCGCCTGAGAATTGGTGCGGGTAATCGTCGAGACGCTGTTCGGCGCCCGGAATGCCGACTAACGAGAGCAACTCTCCAGCACGCGCGCGCGCTTCTTCTTTCGTCATATCGTTGTGCAGCCGCAAGGCTTCCACGATCTGGTATCCCACCGTGAAGACGGGATTCAGCGAGGTCATCGGGTCTTGGAATATCATGGCAATTTCGCTGCCACGCATTTTTCTCATTTCGGCTTCGCTGAGTTTGAGCAGGTCTTTCCCTTCAAAAAGAATCTCGCCGTCTGTGATTTTGCCGGGGGGATCGGGGACAAGGCGCATGATGGAGAGGGAGTGGACGCTTTTGCCGCAACCACTTTCGCCAACAACGCCGAGAATTTCACCGCTTTCCATTTTGTAGGAGACATCGTTGACGGCTTTGACAACGCCATCACTGGTGAAGAAGCGAGTTTTCAGGTTTTTGATTTCAATTAGTGGAGTCATATTTGCCTCGCTTTAGGTGCGCAATTTGGGGTCGAGGGCGTCTCTTAAGCCATCGCCAAGGAGGTTGAAGCCAAGTACGCTGAGCATGATGGCAAGTCCGGGGAAGAGGACTGCCCACCATGCGCCGCTGGTTAGGTAGCGGTAGCTGTCGCCGAGCATGGCGCCCCATTCCGGTTCAGGTGGGATTGCGCCAAGACCGAGGAAGCCGAGCGCCGCTGCTGAAAGGATTGCGTTGGCGAGTCCCATTGTGGTCTGAACGATAATCGGCGAGAGGATATTTGGCGTGAGGTGACGGAAGATGATGCGACTGTGCGCCTCTCCGACGGATTGCGCGGCGAGGATATATTCTTTTTGGATAACGGATAGCACCGCCGAGCGCGTCAGACGGGCGTATACCGGAATCCCGACAACACCGATGGCGATCATCCCTTTTGAGAGACCTGGTCCTAGAAAAGCGACGATGGCGATGGCGAGAAGGTAGCCGGGGAAGGAGAGGACGATGTCCATCAGGCGCATCATCACGTTTGAGAAGAATTTGCCTTCCAGCGGGCGCGAGAGAAGTACGCCTGTGAGCGCGCCCCATACTCCGACGACCCAGCCTACAGTAAAGCTAATAAAGAAGCCGGGCAGGGCTGAGAGCAAAAAGCCCGCGAGAGCGAAAATCGCAGTTCTTTTCAGGCTGTCAGGATAAAAATCTTTGTAGTAGGCAGCCGCCACGCCTAATGTGGTCATGAAGATTGCTTGGATGGGTTGTGCCGCAATCCAAGCCGAGAGAATGCCCATCATAAAGCCTGTTAGTCCGAAGAGCGTTAACCTTTCGACAAAGGTCATATTGATGTTTTCATAGAAACCGGCAAAGAGACCGATTAAGCCGCCAAAAAAGAGGGAAATTCCAACAGCGACAATGCCAACGCGCAGTGAGTTCCAGCCGCCATGAACAACGCGCCGGAAAATATCTCTGCCGAGTTTGTCGGTGCCAAAGATATGCACAGAGGGAACTTCTTCGTTAGCAACCAGTGTAGGTGGTTTTAGTTTGAGAGAGTAGTCTAAATCTATTTTGGGGTTGTATTCCCAAAAATAATGGGCAAAAACAGCCGAAAAAACGAAAAGCCCAACGATGAACATGCCCAAGCGCGCAGTGTTGCTCGCGAGCAGTCTGCGCCAAGCATCCATCCACAGTGAGCGATGTTCTCTTACGGCAAAATCAGTTACGGTAATTTCTTTCGGGGTTATTTCAGTCATAGTGTCTCTCAATCGTAGCGGATGCGCGGATCAAGCAGCGCGTACATGATGTCGACGAAAAAGTTGACAGCCACAAAAACAAGCGCGATCACGAGAGTACCGCCCTGTACGATCGGGTAGTCACGTCCTAAGATGCCATCGTATACCCAGCGTCCAATACCGGGCCAAGCGAAAATCGTTTCGGTGAGTACGGCACCTGCCAGCAGTGTGCCCATTTGTAGCCCAATGATGGTGATAACCGGCAGGGCTGCGTTCTTAAGTGCGTGGCGGAAGAGTACTAGATTGCGCCCCAGCCCTTTTGCTTTTGCTGTGCGGACGTAATCTTCTTGCAAGACATCTAGCATGCTGGAGCGAGTCATGCGGGCGATGATGCCCATTGGAATGGTTGCAAGCGCAATGGCGGGCATAATGATATGGGAGAGAACATCTTTGAAGGCTTCAAAATTCCCTGTGATTAGGCTGTCGAGGAGGTATAAGTGCGTAATTTCTTGCAACTCAACGCCAGTGCTAATGCGACCGCCTGCAGGTAGCCATTGCCAAATGACGGCAAAAAGCATGATTTCCATCAGCCCTAACCAGAAGATGGGCATGGAGACGCCAACAAGCGAACCAACCATACTGACACTGTCAATCAGAGAGTTCCGCTTTGCTGCTGAAACGATGCCGACCGGTATCCCAATTAGGATGGCGATGAACATTGCTAGCAGCGAAAGCTCAATTGTGGCAGGGAAACGTAGCCCAAGTGTTTCGGCAACGGGAATGCGGCGATGGATTGATTCGCCCATATCCAGCACAAAAAGGCGCTTCATATAGCGAATATATTGGCTGTCAAAAAAACCGGCAATATCATTTTCAACGAGTGCTTCACGGTCTAAAAAAAGCGGTCGATTTAATCCGAACTGTTCACGAATGCGTTCGACGTTTTCTTCTGTTGCATGTTCCCCCAGCATGGCGACTGCCGGGTCGCCCGGGATGAGGCGTTGGAACATGAAGATGACAAATGTGACGCCAATCAGGGTGGGAAGAACCGAAAAGATGCGGCGGATAATATATCGGGACAAGGATGTCCTCCTTTGCTTTTGCGATGTAGCTTCCGCTTTAGCGGTAGAGACTTTTGGAGTCTTTGAGAAGTATTTTGGAGTTGAGAACCTCTTGAAAAGACTTCAAACGTCTCCACGTTTGAGAAGTTACTAAAAGGGAGGAGCGGATTTCCCGCCCCTCCCTTGTCGGTCTATGACCATGCCCGTTTCAAGGGCGTTTTTGCTGCGTGCTTACTCAGCAGGAGTGATGTTCGGGTCAAGGTGAACTTCGCTCAAGCCATCGGGGTAACCGGCTTCAGCCAGCAACTGACGCGAAAGTTCGGGGTCGTAGCTCCAATCTTCGATAGCGTCGTTGTGCCCCCAGATCAACGGAGGCAGGAAGTTGGTGGCGGCTTCACCGTAAGCGCCATAGAAGTTTTCAACCAAGCCTTGTTTGTTGATTGCGTGGGCAAAGGCTTCGCGGACCAGCGGATCCTGGAATTCAACAACACGGTAGCTGAAAGCGAGGTAGCCGGTGTTGAGCGCCGGGCGGGTGAGGACGTAAAGTGCGTCATCAGCTTCTGCAGCCTGCAAATCTTCAACCACAGCTTGCTCAAGACCTTGAATATCACCGGCTTTCAAAGCCAGGAAGCGAGCGGAGTCGTCAGCGATAACTTTGAAGATCAGATTCTTGGTGGGCGGAGCGCCGTTCCAGTAGTCATCATTGGCTTCGAGGGTGATGCTGTCGCCTTCAACCCATTCTACGAATTTGTAGGGACCGGTACCAACTGCGCCGTTGCCGGGCAAACCGTAATCGGCACCAGCGGCTTCGATGGCTGCAGGGCTGGAGATAGCGAACATATCCATCGCTAAGTTAGCAAGGAAGGGAGCGAGGGAATCGGTAAGAACGAATTTGACGGTGTAGTCATCGATTTTTTCGACCGATTGAATGATGCTGGCATCATCAAAGCCGCCCCACATATATTCGTAATATTCGAATACTTGGCTATCAAAATGGTAAGGGTTGTCGGTGTAGTGCCAGCGGTCATAGTTGAAGATGACTGCATCGGCATTAAAATCGGTGCCGTCGTGGAATTTCACGCCCTGACGGAGGGTGCAGGTCCATTCGGTGCTGTCGTCATTGGCAACACATTCTTCAGCCAACGCGGGAACGGGTTTCGTGGAGCCGGGTTCGTATTGATACAGAGGTTCAAGCACCTGACCGGTAACACGGAAGCTCTCGCCATCGGTAACCACTGCGGGATCCAATTGGACGGAGTCGCCGCCGCGACCAAAGACAAAGGTATCAGAACCATCAACGGTAACACCTTCAAAATAGTCGGCGCCAACGGGCTGAGCAACATAGCCATCAACAGCGCTGGAGAAGACCAAGGGAGTGTTGTTGTGAGCAATCCACAAGCGAGCAATGTCGTCGTGGAGCATCTGTTCAACTTCTTCGTAAAGCGCTTGGCGTTCTGCCTGATCCGGGTTGATCGAAGCCAAATAAAGTTTGTAGGCTACATCTGTGTTGGCATACCAACCTTCGCGGGCTTCGGGGCTTTTTACCCACGCTGCGGGATCGTCACCAACTTTATCGGCAGATGAGAAGCCGAAGAAGTAGTTCAAGAAGTTATCGGGATCGCCGTTGTCGCCGCCCCAACCGAGCATGTACAGACCGTCCAATTTACCTTCGCGGCGCAAGCCGAGATAAGTGGGCCAGTCACCAGCCAGTTCGAGTTGGACATTGAAGCCGGCTTTCGCCAAATCAGCAGCCATACCTTCAGCGATTTCTTTCGGGCTGGGGTAATAGAAGCGGGTCACAGGCATGTAATAAAGCGTCAAGGGGATCGCTTCGCCCATTTCCTCAGCCGGAGCTTCAGCAGCAGGCGCTTCGGTAGGGGCGGCTTCTTCGACAACAGGAGCTTCCGCTGCCGGTTCTTCGGCGGCAGGAGCTTCCGTAGCCGGTGCGCCACATGCAGCCAGTACCATACTCAGTACCATCATTGCTGCAAGGAGCATATACAGGGTTTTGTTCTTCATTTTCTTCTCCTCCTTTTTGGAGAGTTGATGAATGGTATGCGTTTGAAACATACCGTTGGATATAACAGCCCTAGTGGGCAACATATTTGATTATACGGGGCAAGCTGTGCCATTGTCAACGCGAAAGCTACATGACGAACGTTTTCAAAGGCTTTTTTACGCTTTTTTTGTGGCATTACAAAAGGCTAAAAAAACTCCCTCCCGCGTTTGAAGATTGAACAGCCCTGCGGTATAATGAAGTGCCCCAACGGGGTAACCAAAACTAAAGCAAAAGCAGAAGGCACCAAATTCATGAATTCACCCTCTTCCCTCGCCAGCCAATATTGGCAAAATCTTCAAATCTCATCTACTGATACCGAATTCTTGCTCAATTATCTCTTTGAGTTGGAAACGCCGCACGCTACACGGGCATTGGTCGAAGCGCTCGTTACAGAGCGCGTTCGCGTAGAACAAGAAAAAGCACTCCAAAAGCGGAAAGGCTCCGGTAAGATTTATCGTCCTGCAGAAACCTATGCCATCGGCGATGAACTCTCATTCCCTGCGCTGGGCTGGGAAAAGGGCAAAGTCGCCGCTGTTCGTCCGGGCGAAAACCCCGCTGAAGGCGAATTTGACGTGCTTACCGTTGTCATGGATGACGGTACCGAACGTTTTTTTGCGATGGGATTGGCGGAACACGCCCTCAATACGGAAGATGCAAACGCGGATTCGGAGGCTGATTTCGATTTGGCTGCCGTGATGGAAGAGCACGGTAACGCCCTTGAAGAGAAACTTGCTACCGCACTACAAGAAGGTGCCGACCTTGTCAGTATTGCTGGTCACTGGTTCCCCCGTGCTTTGTTGGTGGACGTCAACATTGGTCATCTCAATCTGGCAGAAGCCATTCTCGATATGGCAGAAGGTGAACCGCTTGAAACCTCCGCTTTGATGAAGGATATCGACTTTCCACAGGGTGATAACCCCAAATTAACCGAATTCTCGCTCAATTATGCGTTGCAAGAAGATCCGCGTTTTGACGAAGTCGGCTCCACCGGTAAAGTGCTCTGGTGCCTCGAACGGCTTGAGCCGCAAGATGTACGCCAAGTCCCTGCCATGTTGCGCTACGAACCGGTTGACCTTGATCGTACAACCCTCAGTGACGACATGCTTGCGCTCGAAGCACGTCTTGACGACGAACTTAGCCGCATCGTCTTTGAAGGCGAAACGCCTAAAAAAGCGACCGTCAGTTTGCTTTACCCACATTGGCGTTTGGGCACCTTCCCCATTTCTGAACGCATTCGCTCTTTCTTCCCTTCTGCTTACGAATCACCGCGCATACGCTTTACACTTGTTGACGGCAAAAGCGGCAAAAAAATGCCGGCTTGGGTGGTGCGCAATAATCGTTATGTATATGGTTTGAAAGAATGGTATGAAGAAAAAGAACTTTTGCCCGGCAGCCTGATTGATATTCGTGCAGGGAAAGCGCCCGGCGAAGTCATTATTGAAGCGCAATCTCATCGTAGTAAACGCGACTGGGTGCGTACTGTTATTGCGGGGACAGATGGCGGCTTGGTTTTTGCCACACTCAAACAGGTAATTAATGCGAATTTCGATGAACGGATGGTACTCGCCATTCCCGATCCCGATGCGATTGACAATGCTTGGAAAATAGCGAACGAAAGTGACCAGAAGTTTGACATATTGGTACGCAATGTGATGCGTGAACTCACAAAACTCAATCCGCAGGGGCATGTCCACGCGCAGGAACTCTACTCGGCGCTAAATTTGCTCAAACGCTGCCCACCGGCGCCACTCTTTAGCTTGCTGGCAACCAAGCCTTGGTTCACGCACGTTGGCGATCTTTATTTCCATTTAGACGAAGAAACTACAGAAGAGGTGTAAATTGTCCGAGAAAAAAACTTTTAGTCTTGTCAAACCCACTCTCGATACGCCTTTTTACATTGATTTTGATTGGTGGCAAGAAAACGACCGTGATTGGCGTGTTTACTTGCGCTCACTGATGTGCGAAGAGCATCAGGCGCTTTTTGCCGAGTGGGATGATGAAAAAATGCTTGATTGGGTCGACCCCGAAACCGCCGAAGTTAAAGTGGTGAATGGTTTACAGCACACTTTGATGACACATTGTGCGCTTGCTCCTAGTTTTTTGGAAGAGCGTACCGCCATGGTTGAAGCCGTTTTTCGCACCTTCTTAATCAACGGTAACAAGCCCATGTCTTCTGTTGAGTTGGCGGAGAAGTTGGGACGTCCCGCAAATACAATTCTTCGCACAATTGCCGGAATGCGCGTTTATCGCGGCATTCGCCCTTGTTGTAATTAATAAATTGCCCCTGTAGCTCAGCTGGATAGAGCAACGGTCTTCTAAACCGTAGGTCGCGGGTTCGAATCCCTCCGGGGGCGCAGTTGTTAAAACGCTTCGTGATGAAGCGTTTTGCTTTTAATCGAAGATTTGCTGAATAGCAAGGTCTGTGTTGCTGCAATATTTTGTGTCAATGCAGAGGCTGCTCGGTAGTTTCTAAAAAACGCAACCAACAGGTTGCGTTTTTTAGCTTGGTGACTATGCAAAAGCAGGAGCATTTTGCAGTGATGTAGTGTCGGTCGGCATATTGTGATTAGCTTGGTTACGCCGTGTTAAGCTCTTGATATGTGCGAGTAATATGCTGCCGGGAACAGGTTTAATAAGATAATCATCTGCGCCTGCGTCGAGAGTACTGGCAATCATGGCAGGTTTTTTTATTGCCGAGAGAACCATAATCGGGGTGTTGCTAAAGCTGCGGATTTCTTCGCAGACTTGCCAGCCATCTTTGCCTGGCATCATAATATCCAGCAGGATAATGTCAGGGTGGGCATCTTTAACGAGCGCGATGCCGTCTTCACCGTTGCTTGCGGAGACGACATCGTATTTGTTATTTTGGAGCAATAACGTAAGCATTTCGGTCATTGCGGGGTCATCGTCGATTGTAAGTACTTTTATCGTCATAGAAAATTCTCCAAACCTTATTATGCTTTATTCTTTTGATGTGGGACTTTTCAAACCATTAACAAAATTTTTAGTCAAAAATCCAAGAACATTTTTTCGATGTTTTTGGTAGAATCGCGCCCATGACTCACACACAAATGATTGCCTCCTTATTGAATGTCAAGCCGTCTCAAGTTGAGGCGGCGATCGCTTTATTAGATGAGGGAAATACTGTCCCCTTTATCTCCCGTTATCGTAAAGAGATGACCGGATCGCTTGACGACGAGCAAGTTCGCATCGTTGCCGATGAGATTGTGCGTCTGCGTATCATTGACGAACGGCGAGCGACCATCTTGAAATCCATCGAAGAGCAGGGAAAACTCACTGACGAGCTAAAAACTGCTATCGAAGGCGCAGAGACGCTGACCGCGCTCGAAGACCTGTACGCGCCCTATCGCCCTAAGCGCCGCACACGCGCGATGATGGCGCAAGAAAAGGGCTTGGCTCCCCTCGCGGAATTATTGCTCTCACAGCCGCTTGACATCACGCCTGAAGAAGCCGCCAAAGAATATCTCAACGATGATGTTGAAAGCGTCGAAGACGCCTTGCAAGGCGCACGCGACATCGTCGCCGAGCAAATCAGCGAAAATGCCAATATCCGCGCCCGGACGCGCGAGAAGGCGCTTAAATTTGCCACGTTAACCGCAACGAAGATCGAAGACGCCGTAGACGAGAAAGACACCTACAGCACTTATTACGATTTTCAGGGGCGTGTCGATCGCATTCAGCCGCACCAAATGCTTGCAATTGCGCGTGGTGAAAAAGAAGGTGTTCTGCGCGTGCGCGTCAACATCTCTGACCGCGACTGGAAGCCCGCCGTGCGCAGCGAGATTGAGGAAGACATGCTCTCTCCCTTTGCCGACCAGCTCGAAGAAGCCATCGAAGATGCCGCTGCGCGTTTGCTGCTCCCCTCGATTGCGCGGGACGTGCGTCGCAGCTTGAGCGAAGCATCCGAAAGCCACGCCATTCAGGTTTTTGCCACCAATTTGCGTGCCTTGCTCGGACAGCCGCCGCTTGAAGGGCATACCGTTCTCGCCATCGACCCCGGTTTTCGGACTGGCTCCAAAGTTGCGGTCGTCGATTCGACCGGTAAACTGCTTGATACGGGCACCATTTATCCACACCCGCCCCAAAACGAATGGGGAGCGTCGCTGAAAAAGCTCGAAGAAATGATCGACCGTCACAACGTCAGCCTGATCGCAGTCGGCAACGGCACCGCATCCCGTGAAACTGAAAAACTTGTCGCCAGTCTGACGCGCGACATGCCATCCACTAAATATCTGATCGTCAGCGAAGCCGGCGCGTCAGTTTACTCGGCATCCCCGCTGGCGCGCGCTGAATTTCCCGATCTCGATGTGTCCATTCGTGGTGCGGTTTCCATCGCCCGTCGTGCCCAAGACCCGCTTGCCGAGCTTGTCAAAATCGACCCCAAAGCCATCGGCGTCGGCATGTATCAGCACGATGTCAATCAAAAGGAACTGGCGCACGCGCTCGATGGCGTGGTCGAGTCGGTTGTCAATCAGGTCGGCGTCAACGTCAACACTGCCAGCCCCGCGCTGCTGGAGCATGTGGCGGGCATTGGCGGCAAGCTCGCGCAGGGCATCGTCGCGTACCGCGAAGCGCACGGCGTTTTCAAGACACGCAAAGCATTGATGGATGTTTCGGGGCTGGGGCAAAAAGCCTACGAACAAAGCGCCGGATTTTTGCGGATACGGGATGGGCTGAATCCGTTGGATAATTCTGCCATTCACCCTGAGTCTTATGCCATCGCCGAAGCCGTGCTGGAACGCGCCGGAATTTCGCCTGCTACCCCTATGGACGAACGTGTCGCGGCGTTGGAAAAAATCACCGCCAACCAAGCCCTCGCCGATGAGTTGGGTTGCGGTCTCCCGACTTTGGTCGATATTTTCGAACAGCTTGCTCGTCCCGGGCGCGATCCGCGCAAAGATGCGCCTGCACCGATCCTGCGCTCTGACGTGTTGAGCATGGATGATCTTGTTGAAGGACTAACCCTCAAAGGCACCGTACGTAACGTGGTCGATTTTGGCGCTTTTGTTGACATCGGTGTCAAACAGGACGGTTTGCTGCACAAATCGCAAATCCCTTGGGGCACGGCGCTAAAAGTTGGCGATATCCTCGATGTCGAAATTCTCTCCATCGAACCCAAGCGTGGAAGGATTGGTTTGGGCTGGGCAAAGAATTAGTAATCTGTCTGAAAAAAATGCGCTTACTGCGCCGTCCTCGGCGCAGGATTTGAGGGAAGAATCGCCGCCGAGGACGGCGGCTAGAGCATTTTGGGGGAGACACTAAATTGACGTCAACGTCTCCAGACGTTGCTCTGAAGTCGGGGACTTTGAAGTTCAAATAAAAAACGCTGCGATTTCGCAGCGTTTTTTATATTTACTTCTTCTTTTTCCCCTTCTCTTTCGGGTCTTTGCCTTTCAGCACGATCCTGATCGGCGTACCGGGGAAGGGGAAGGCTTCGCGGATACGATTTTCCAAGAAGCGGCGGTAGCTGAAGTGCATCAGCTTGGGGTCATTGACATAGACAAGGAAGGTCGGCGGGTCGCTGCGTACTTGCGTGGCATAGTAAATTTTGAGTTGCTTCCCAGCCTGTGATGGGGCGGGGTGTGCATCCAGTGCGTCACGCAAGACTTGATTGAGTTTGGATGTTGGGATACGCTGTAAACGCGCCTCTTGTACTTCGAGCGCCGTTGGTAGCACTTTGTCCACACGCTGACCGGTCTTTGCGGAGATGAACAGAATCGGTACGTAGGGCATGAAGTTCAGTTCGCCAAGGATTTTCTCGGTGTAGTAATTCATCGTGTAAGTGTCTTTTTGTACCGCGTCCCATTTGTTGACCAAGACGACCACGCTTTTCCACGCATCCAAAATGAAGCCTGCGATGTGTAAGTCCTGCGAGGTAATGCCTTCTTCGGCGTCGATCATCAGCAGCGCTACATCCGCGCGTTCAATGGCTTTGTGAGCGCGGACAACGCTGTAGCGTTCCACGCCGGGGTCAATCTTGCCGCGTCGTCGAATGCCGGCAGTGTCGATCAGTGTGAGCGGAATATCGTCGTATTCAAATTTGGTGTCAACGGCATCACGGGTTGTCCCGGCAATGTGACTAACGATGGCGCGTTCTTCGCCGACCAATTTGTTGAGCAGGCTTGATTTGCCTGCATTGGGCTTGCCAACCAGTGCTATTTTGACCGAATCGTCGGCTTCGGTTTCGGTTTCGGGGAAATTTTTGATTAACAAGTCCAGCAAATCGCCAACGTCTGCGCCATGAATAGCGGAAATGGGGAAAGGGTCGCCTAAGCCAAGCTCATAGAACTCGGCAGCGGCGGCGCGGCGTTCTTCATTTTCGCATTTGTTGACGACCAAATAGATCGGGGGCCAGAGGGTGCCGTCTTCGAGTTTTTTTTGGCTGCGACGTAAAATTTGCGCTACTTCGCGGTCAGGCGGGGTCGGTCCGCTTTCTCCGTCGGTCAGGAAGAAAACTGCGTCGGCTTGCTCGATGGCAACCCCGGCTTGGGATTTAATATCCGTGATAAAGTCCGCCGACCCAATTGAAAGGGGGGTGTTTCCGCCGTGTGTCGGATCAATCCCGCCGGTGTCCATTACGTCAAAATAGACGCCGCTCCATTCCGCTTCCGCTAAAATCCGATCACGGGTGGTACCGGGGGTATCGTCTACAATCGCCAGACGTTCTCCGGCGAGACGGTTGAAAAGGGTGCTTTTGCCGACATTAGGGCGCCCAACAAGGGCGACAACAGGTTTTGTCATAATAATTTTCTCTAGGGTACGGGTGTGGGCGTTTCCAGCGGCGCTTCGCTGATGACAACCTCGATGCTTTCAGGCAGGATTGACTCGAGCGTGATGGCGTTATTTAGAATTTCGATTTGTGGCGTGAGTTGGTAGGTGCCAATGCCAAGCCCTTCGAGATCAACAAAGACGCGTAAATCGGTGTCGTTGAGCGCATCAAGATCGGGTAAAGGTCCCGAAAGGATGGCATCAACCGTCAGTGACGAAAGTGTCGCGTTCAGGTCGGGCGCGAGGTTGATGACTTCGAGCGGTTTGTCTGAAATGGTCTGGCTGCCAAGGATCGCCTCGACCGATGCGGTCACCAAGACGGTTTGGTCGCCGATTACGACAACATTTTCGGGAAGGTTCAGCGTTAATCGTGCCGAAATATCATCATCGATGCCGTTGATGTCGAGTGCTTCGGTCTCGACGACGCCGGGGAGTTCTGTGACAAGTTCAGGGTCTGAAGAATACAGGGTGACGACAGGCGGGAAGACTGAAATATTGGTCAGGCGATGAAGATTTGCGACCTGTCCTTCGACGAGTACTTTAACGGCAACATCACGGTAGCCGCCCTGCTGACTAATCGGAATCAGTAAACGCACATTTTCTGCGCTGGCAGTAATGCCCTCTACTTTTTGGTTAAATTCGTCTACAAAACGCAGCGAAAGCTGCTCGTCCACACTTTCGCGCACGTCGCTTAGGTCAAAGCTGGCTTCTGCGCTTACCACGCGCTCTACAAGCGACGTAGGACCGGAAACCGTGACTTCGTTGGGGGTAAAGCTCTGCATTCCTGCCTGATAGCCGATAGACGGCTCTCCATTAATCTGGATATTGACAGGAACCGTTTTGCTAACCAACTCCTCGAGCGTAAACTTGATCGTTGCCGGCGAAACCGAAACAATCTTGACCGGTTCCAAGCCGATTTGAATTTGCGGCGTGATGATGTACTCACCCGCAGTGTAGCCGGATAGGTCAACAAGTGCAAGGATGCTGTCCTCGTCGGCAGTTAATTGTTGCCAAATGGAATGGGGCGCACGCAGGGTTAGCTTGATCTGTTCCGAGGTTTGCTCGGTGATGAGCAGGTCTGTATTTTGCCCCACAATCTCAAGCTGAATCGGTGTTGGGTATGTGGATACTTCGTTTGGGTCTGCTTCGTTAACCGCTGCAACCCAGACGCCAATTGCCATGAGGAGAGCAAGCACAAATGTGCTTAGATTTTTACCTAGCCAGCGCAACATATTTACAGCTCTTTTTTATGCGAGAGAAAAGAAAAAATGCCTTTGATAAATCCGCTTTGGCGTGTTAGCCCTGCGGGGCGGTAAAAGGCAACGAGGATATTTTTCAAACGATCAATATTCAAATCGCGAATAATTCGTCCGCTTTGTGCGATTGAGATGTCGCCGGTTTCTTCAGAGACAACCAATGATAATGAATCGCGCGCTTCCGAAATGCCAAGTGCCGCGCGGTGGCGCAACCCCATCTGCCGTTCGGGGGAGCTTTCCAGAATCCCGTTTGAGGACAGGGGCATAATACAGGAAGCGGAAGCAATTTTCAGGTCAGAAATGATTACGGCACCATCATGCAGGGGGGTGTTCGGATAGAAGATTTGCAGTAAGGTTTCAGGGGTAACGACCGCATCCATCCGCACGCCGGTTTCAATATATTCTTCGAGATTATCCAAACGCTGAAAAACGATTAGCGCTCCATGTTGGCGGGCAGAGAGACGCGCTGTGGCGCTCAGAACGGCGTCAATCATGGCTTCAAGTTGCGTCTCTTGGTTTTGGGTATCGCTAAAGTGGATGGAAAAGCCTGCGCGTCCGATTCGTTCGAGTGTACGTCGAATTTCGGGCGCGAAAATCACCGGAATAGAGAGTAATAAGGCGGGCAAGGTGGTGCTCATAAGCCATGAGAAAGCCGGTAGATTGAAGAGGCTGGTGAGCAGGACAATCAACACGACAACCAGAATGACGCCACGCAAGAGGGTCATCGCTTGGGTGTCGCGCAAAATATAGAGTATCGTAAAAAAGATCAGGGTGACGAGGAAAATATCGACGACACTGAGCCAGGTGAGGCGCTGAAAAAAGAAGAGAAAGTCGCTAAGAAAGTCTGTCACGGGGAGATATATAAAATAGGGCTGGTAAACCAGCCCGTATGAAATCGGCTAAATGGGGCGTAGTACGCGATCCATGCGCAGTTGCTTGAAGTAGAGGGTTTTGTCAGGAGTTAGGATTTCTTTGGCGGCATCATACCAAGCTTGTACTCCGAGGGTTTTCGGGGTCCGTTTTTCGTAGCCCAGTTTTTCCCAAATCGTTTTTTTGCTTGCCAAGTCATCTTTTAGGAAAAGTAGCGATGCTTCACTTTGCAACGCGTGTGATGCGTTTTCGATTTCTTCTATAAGCGACTTGAGCGCGCTTTCTAGGTCAACGCCCGGTGTAATATAAAGGTCTGTTGTGCGGGTGACGAGATTTTCCACCTGCCAGCCAGCCAGCCCTACCAGCTCGTCGTCTGCTTTGAGTACCAAGAAGGCTTTTTCGCCAAACGCTGCCATGACATCACTGGAGTTCATTTTGGGTCCGCCCAGTTTAGAAATAAGATCTGCGATGGCTTGCGAGTCACGCGGATGACCACGTTTGACGGTGAGCTTTCCGCTTGGTGCAGCCGCAACTGTTGTTGTGGGTTTTTCGGGAGGGGCTTTTTCGGTGCTCTCGGTCGTTGAAATTTTTTCCCAACCTGCGGAGACTTGTTTCCAGAGGTCTTCAAAAGAACTGGTGTTGTCGATGACGATATGCGCAGCCTCGAGCTTATCTTTTTGTGAGTTTTGCGCTTGAACGCGGCGTAAAGCGCTGTCTTCATCCATGTTGCGCTTTTCCATCAAGCGGGCAACTTGTAGTTTTTCTGGGGCGTCTGTGACCCAGATGCTATCGCACTTATTTGCTAGGTCGCCTTCGAGTAGCTTGATGGCTTCAATGACCACAACTTTTTGTTCAGCACGCTGTACAAGCAGGTTGACAGCCTGTTCTACGAAAGGATGTACAAGGTCCTCAAGTGCTTTGAGTGCATCCGGAACGCCGAAGACAAGGTTGCCTAGTTTTTTGCGGTCAATTTCGCCATCGTCCATTAAAATCCATTTACCAAAGTAATCGACTATCGGTTGGTAGGCAGGTGCTCCTTTTGACATAGCGCGGTGAGATAGTGCATCTGCATCAATGGTATATGCGCCGAGATGCTCGAGCATTTTTCTTACAACGCTTTTGCCGGTGGCTATATTACCAGTTAGCCCAATCACATATTTGCCTGACCAATCACTCACGATACTTCTCCTAGGATGTATGACTTTTTCGATGGGAGTATTTTACACTGTTCTTAAGACTTATGCGAGTGCGAATGAGAAAAAAGTTGTTGGAAGCGAAACTTCTTTTTAAATTTGCAAAAAAAAGTCTGATTTTGGTGTTGACAATCACTATAAGAGCTAGTAAAATACCGCTCGCTTAACAATTGAATGTTCTCGCCGAGATAGCTCAGTTGGTAGAGCACGCGACTGAAAATCGCGGTGTCGTCAGTTCGATTCTGTCTCTCGGCACTCGGTCGAAAACGACCAAGTAATTGCGGGT
>JANTFU010000009.1 GCA_024763295.1 Anaerolineales bacterium | reverse complement strand
TTCGGTTGGCTCTTGTGTTGGCTCTTTGGTGGGTTCTTGAGGAGCATTCTTGGTGGGAGCGGATGTGGGGGTGGCTGTGCCAGTGCATCCGGTTAGGAACAGTATGGAGACAAGAAAGATAAGGATATATATTTTTTTGTTCATAGGAGTCTCTCCTCTCGTTTATAATTCTTTGTTTGTAGGGTGATATGGTGGGGTGAATTGGAAGTTATTTGATATTTCTTGCCTCCATTTCTTGTAGGGTCATCTTCTTTAAAAGGATTAATTGCCGCTCGAAATTTATTGCTTGGGGTGCTATGGCGTGATGTATGCTTAAACCATCTATTGCGGCAAAGACGAGCGCTGCTAAATCTGACGGTAAGCCGATATTGTGGGTGAGTACCTCCAAGTATTTTTTTCGAATTTCTTTTATATATTTATTTCTTTCATCTTTTGAAAAAAAACGTGAGAAATCTAGAGAAAAAATAATGGATTTTAAAATTTCGGCTTCATCTGCTGCCATTAGCGAGAAGAAAAGGTCAAGCCGCTCTTTGATGCTTTCTTTTTGTGAGAGAAAGGTCGATATCTGCGAGATGTCTTCTTGACTGAGAATCAGCGCGATTTGCTTATAAAGATCGTCTTTTCCAGTAAAGTAGTGATAGAGTGTGCCGGTTGAAACCCCCAATTCTTTTGCGATTTGGCGCATAGAAATAGTGGCGTAGCTGTGCTTTGTAAATAAGTCGAAGCACTGTTCAAGCAATTTCACTCTGTAAGCGTCGTGGTTGACTATTTTTGGCATAAAAAAACCTTTTATAACGAACGTTCGATATAAATAATAGCAAATAACATTTAAATGTCAAGGCTCTGGCGCAGTCATTGTGTAATTGTCTGTTTGTTGTTAAGTAATCGAGCAAAAGTAATCTAGTAAAACGTAGCGCGACATTTATGTCGCCTGTCCCTAAAAAGCGACAAATGTCGCATTACGAATGCAAGAAAACTTTTGCCCAGGTACTTACGAATCTGCTACGCCGATGGTGAACATCCTATAGATGAAGATTATCTGCGCGCCATGCGCTACGGGATTCCCCCGATAGACGGCTTTGGCATAGGCGTCAATCGCCTAATGATGCTGTTGACCGATAAGCACAATCCGTGAGGCGCTGCTTTTCCCGCATTTGAGAGCGGAGGAGTCGGGCAGTTTTCAGTAAACAGCAAGTCAGTGATAAGCCGCGAAGTTCATCTCGTAGCTTTTTCTTTTCTTTTGAAAGGTACACAGGTTTCATCATTTTGCCTTCATCATTCATCATTTTCCAGTGATAAAATAACCTTTATGGACGAATCCGCTCTCATCCGCTCTGCTCAAAAAGGCGACCTCGATGCCTTCAACCGCCTTGTGCTGGCATATCAGGACATGCTCTATAACACTGCTTATCGTGTGCTTGGCGACCCCGCATTGGCTGCCGACGCCACGCAAGAAGCCTTTATTTCTGCCTTCAACAAGCTCAAATCCTATCGCGGCGGCTCGTTTAAGGCATGGCTGCTGCGCATCGTCACGAATGCCTGTTATGATGAACTGCGCCGCCAAAAACGCCGTCCGCAAACGCCACTGGCGCCGCTCAGCGAAAACGATAAAGAAATGGAAACCCCGCGCTGGATCGCCGACCCCACCGCCAGCCCCGAAGCACAGCTCGAAAAAGCCGAACTTGACCGCGCCATCCAAAACTGCATCGAAAACCTGCCGCCCGATTTTCGCGCGGTGGTCGTGCTCACCGAAATTCAGGGGCTGCCGTATAAAGAAGCCGCCGCCGCGCTCAAAACCCCGCTCGGCACAATTCGTTCGCGCCTTGCGCGTGCCCGCATCCGTTTGCGCGATTGTCTGCAAGCCATTCGGGAACTTTTGCCCGCTGCTTTTCGTCTGGAAGAAGGAAGTGCCCTATGAGCAAAAAACCTTCATTCCGCGATCTGACGCAACTCTCTGCCTATTTGGATGGAGAATTAAGCGCATCTGCACAAAAGCGGATCAAAGACCGCCTCGCCCGTGACCCTGAATTTGCTACCGCGCTGGATGATCTTCGGCTGTCCCGAACAGTCCTCCGCCGCACGCCCCAGCGACGCGCCCCGCGCAACTTTACGCTCTCCCCGCAGATGGTCGCCAAACGACCACCCATGCCGCGCCTTGTGCCTGCTTTGAATTACGCATCGCTGGCAATGGTCTTGCTCTTTGTCTTTAGCTTCCTTGCCCCCGTTGGGACGGGCGGCGTTGCCAACCAAGAGTTGGCTGCTGCGCCAATGGCAATGGAGATGGAAGAAATGCCCGCCCCCGCTCTCGCCGAAGAAGCCCCCGAAATGGCAGCCGAACCCGCTGCCGATTCCGCGATGGAAGAAGAAGCTGCGCCCGCCGAAGAAGAAGCCGGGCTTGCCGAGCGTACAACGCCGCTGCCGACCGCCGAAGGCGTGCAAGCCGAGAAAACTGACGCCAATGCCGCCGTCCCTGCCAGCGCCATGCCGGAGCCTGAACCACAACTTTTGTTGACCGGCTATCAGCGTGCGCTGGTGATTTTCTTGGGCGTCTCTGTCTTTTTGAGTTGGGCGCTGCGCCGTGCAACGATTGCCAAATGGCGGAAAAAACTATCGTAGTTTTTGTGGAATGCAAAAATCCCCTAAAGTGATACTGTCCTTTAGGGGATTTTTATTGACTAAGATACTTTACTGTACGCTAACAAGTACAGCCCTCACCGCCCTGTGGAAGAGATACTCTCCGCTGAATGGATTGTAGAACTCGCAGAAATTCGTCTTGACCTTAACGCAACGTCATAGTTTATACTCTCCTCACGATGTACAGCGTAAAAGAACTTTCCACCCTCGCCGGTGTCAGCGTGCGCACGCTGCACTATTACGATCAGATCGGTCTGCTCTCCCCAACGCGGAGTGAGCATAACGGCTACCGTCAATATGACGATGCCGCCCTGTTGCGCCTGCAACAAATCCTTTTCTATCGTGAACTGGATTTCAAACTTAGCGACATCAAGGAACTGCTCGATTCGCCCGCCTTTGAACAGATTACCGCGCTCGAACACCATTGGGATGCCCTTTGGACAAGGCTCGCCCGCATCGAGCGCCTGATCAAAACGGTGGAAGATACCATTCAACATCTAAAAGGAGAAAAAGAGATGAGCAAAAGAGCACTCTTTCAAGCATTTAGCGAAGAACAGCAGTCAGCATACGCCAAACAGGCAGAGCAACAATATGACCCCGCTACTGTCCGCGAATCAAACCGCAAGTGGCAATCCTACTCAGCCGAGAAAAAGCAAGCCATTCTCGATGAAGGCAATCAGGTCTACGTCGATATGATTGCTGCTATGCCCAAAGGTGCGGATTCGCCCGAAGCACAAGCCTGCGTTGAACGTTGGCGTGCGCACATGAATTATTTCTGGACGCCGAACCTTGACCAGCTATTAGGCTTGGCGACGATGTACAGTCAGAGCACGGATTTCAAAAAGAACTTCGATGCCCTGCACCCCGAACTGGCGGGTTTCATGCGTGAAGCGGTAGCGATCTACGTTGAAACGTTAAAACGTTAGAACGTTTCAACGTTCTAATGTGGTGCTTGGACTTCTAAACCAAAAAGCGGATGTCGTTTTATACACATCCGCTTTTCTTGTTTTCTGATTCCTAAGCACGAATTCCTGTTTTTTACTCCATCAACCCCGGTTTCAACTCACGGATCTCGCGAATATGATAGATCTCGTGCTCTGCCATGCCCAAAATCAACTCTGCCAGCGTGCCCTCTTCACCTCATGGATAAATAGTCAGAAACCAGATCGGTTAGCTCCTGACGGGTTTGTTTTAGTCTTTCGATGATCTCAGCTTTTTGGCTCATGGTATTTTCCTTTTGTCATTTTTTAGAATGCAAAAAGTGCTTTTTTCTTACGAAATCATATCGCGATTACCGACCGAGTAATTCCATTAAAAGATCAGGTCGGTCGGTGATGATGCCGTCCACGCCGAGGTCGATGAAGTGCTGCAACTCTTCGCGCGTATTTGGCGTCCATACATGCACTTGCATGTTGCGTCGTTTAGCGCCGGATATGAACGCCGGGCGCACAATCAAGATACCGGAATCACGTTCCGGGACTTGGAGCGATGTCGCGCTTGGGGAGTAGATTCCGCCGAGGAAGAGATAATTCAGGATGACAAATTCCTTGACTTCGTTGCGACTTCCCGATGTCGCCACTTCGGGACAAATTTCGCGAAATTCCGCCATGCGTTCGTCGTGGAAGGAGGCGATCAGGGCTTTGTCTTGCATGTTGTATTGGCGCAACAGGTCACACAAGGGCTGTGCGATGGAGCGTTTGGTTTTCTTGATTTCAAGATTGACGGGGTAGCCCGGCAGGGTTTGGAAAAGTTCTTCGAGGCTGGCTACGGTCAGCCCTTGCCCGCGATAGGGATAGGTTTTGCCGTCATCGGTTGACCACCAGTAGGCGGCATCCAAATTCTTTAGTTCGGCGAGCGTCATTTCTTCGATCAGCCCGCTGCCATTGGTGGTGCGGTCGACAGTTTCGTCGTGCATCAAGATTAGCACACCATCGGCGGTGATGTGCAGGTCGCCTTCGAGCATATCCACGCCGAGCGCGGCGGCTTGCTGATAGGCATAAAGCGTTTCGCCGGGCCAAACATGGTCACCGCCCTGATGCGCGATGACAAGCGGCGTTTGCCCAAACTGTGCATAAAATGGATGTTCTGGTGCAGGGCGTGCGCCAAGTCGTAGCCCGATGAGCAGCATGACGAGTAAGATTAGTAAAACGCTATATATTTTTTTCATCATTTACCTTTTGAAATGAATTTGCGAGGAGGACGTCTTTCCGACGAAGCAATCTCGTTTGAACGTCGATTGACTTATTTGGATGAGATTGCTTCGGTGGGAAAACTGCCTTGCAAAATCATGCTATTTTTCTCTTCTCTCAAACTAATTGTGTTTTTCAGAAGCGTTGAAAAGGCTGCCAGTTATGGATACAGCACGACATCAATAAATGATGCAACGGTGGTTGTGTTTTCACCATCATCCATTTCCCCTGAAATGGAAATGCGCAATTTTTGCTTTTTATCGTAATCAAGCAAGGCAGGTTTTACATAAAATCCGGGCAATTGATGAGCTGTTAAAGGGTCAAAAATAAAACCTCCTTCAGGAAGCCTAATGCGTGGAACTTCATTGATTTCTTCCCATGTATTGTTTTCATTGAGAAACAAACGTAAATTGTAGTTATTGGGGAATGTAATCGTGTTTTGTGTATGGAGCGCAAAGTTTATGAATAGCGTGTCTTGGGTTTTGTAGCTTTTTTGCGGTGATACAAGCTGTAGAACAATTTGTTGATTTAGATACTCTTCATCAAACTCAATAGGTGCTGGGGGCGTTGTATGACAGCCCAAAAGCAATAATTGAGTCGCCAAGAAAACCAAAAGGAATCTTTTTATGGACATACGAAAAACCTGCCAACCTTCCAACCTTTAAACCTTCGAACGGTCTTCGATCAAACTCATCGCATACTCCGCCAACGCCGTGATAGTCAAACTTGGGTTTACGCCGGGGTTGCCGGGCATAATCGAACCGTCCACAACGAAGATGCCGGGGTAGTTGTGCATCTCGCAGTTTAAGCCGACCACGCCTTCGCTTTCGTCACGTCCCATCGGGACGCCGCCCATAAAATGCGCGGTGGTTGGGTAGTTGAACAATCCGTCCATAAACGATGCCTGTGGGATGCCATTTGTGCGCGCCGCGAATTTCTTCAGCACCGTGTTGCCCATCTCAATTTGCTTCGGGATCGGGTAGTCGGCGTCGGGCTTGAGCACCAAGCCACGCTTAAAGAGCGTAAAGAAATTCCGTCCACGCCGCACACGGGTTAGATTGTCTTCAGTTTGCATGATGAGCAAAATTGTGGTTGCTTTCGACCAGTTCATCAAAAACTTTTCGCGCACAAAATCAATCGGGTGGCGCAAAATTTTGCCCGCCATCTTCACAAAACGCAGCCAAACGGGGTGGTTGCCCTCCACAAAAGGCGCCGTCAGCGTGCGGATGAACGACGCGCCAGCGGTATAGCGCACCGGCTCAATGCGCGTCACTTCGTCTGCCTGAAAAATGGACGAAATCGCCACGCCCTGTGAGTAATCCACGTCTTTGCCGCGTGCGACCGATCCCATGATGTTTTCGGAGTTCGTGCGGACTTGATCGCCTAATTTTTTGGAGATGTTGGGGAGGGATTTGGACTCGTCGCGACACTTGAAGAGCAATTCCATTGTCCCGAGCGAACCGGCGGCGACGATTACGTTCCGCGCGTGGACTTCGGCTGGGTTCCCTTTAACGAGTTTGGTCGAAGACCGGTACAAAATCCGGTAACGGGAGCCTGTTGAGTTCAGGTTCGTCCCGTCCGCGTCTGCTTCGCCAGAAGACGCCGCCGAGGACGGCGGCTGGAGCGGGTGGTTCATCGGCTGTATATCTTCCACTTTGGTTTCTGCCAGCACTTCTGCGCCGTTCTTTTCCGCAAAGTAGAGATAATTTTTGGTGAGCATATTTTTGGCGTTGTGACGGCATCCGACCATGCAGCCGCCGCAGTGGATGCAGCCTGCCCGCTCGGGTCCTTCTCCGTTGAAAAATGGGTCGGGAACGGTTTTGCCTTCCTTGCCTTCTTCGCCAAAGAAAACGCCGACATCGGTCGCGTGGAAGGATTCGCCGTAGCCCAATTCTCCGGCAATCTTTTGCAGCGTGTAATCGGCGTGCCAGAGTTTGGGGTTGCGTGCCACGCCCAACATGCGTTTGGCAGTTTCGTAATGCGGCGCAAGGATTTCCTTCCAGTTGGCGGTTTTCCAGCCTTCGAAAAGCTCGTCACTCGGCTCCATTAGGACGTTGCCGTAGGTCAGGCTGCCGCCGCCGACGCCGCTGCCGTGCAGGGCGAGCAGACCGTTCATAAAGGTCATTTCGAAGAAGCCGAAGAGACGCAGCTTGGGCAGCCAGAGAAATTTGGGTAGGTTCCAGTTGGATTTGGGGAAGTCAGCGTCGTGGAAGCGCTTGCCGCGCTCGATGATCAGCACAGAGTAGCCTTTTTCGGTCAGGCGCATGGCGGATACCGAGCCGCCGAAGCCGGAACCGATGATGACGTAGTCGTAGATTTTAGGCATGGGATGTCCTTTGGGGGAATGCGTAGTGCGTTTCAGATGCTTTGGTCAGATGTCCAATAGAACATCACGCAAAGTCGCTAAGGCGCAAAGTTTAAGTTTTTCTTAGCGGTTTTGCGTCTTTGCGTGAGCTAAGAAATGAAAAAGTTGTGTGCTTCTAAAATCATTACGCAATACGAAATAGAGATGCCGTATTATAATGGCACAATCTTTTCGCTGTGAGGTATTTTATGAACATCGCCGAAATTTTAGCCAAGCCCGGCATTCACTTTAGCTTTGAGTTTTTTCCGCCCAAAACCGCGAGGGCATCTGAAGCGCTCTTTCATGCCATTACTGAGTTAAAATCGATTGATCCCGCCTATGTCAGCGTGACCTATGGTGCGGGCGGCTCGACGCGCGATTTGACCCATGACCTGATTTTACGTTTGCGCAGAGAAACGGATTTAACGGTTGTTGCACATCTAACGACCATCGGCGCGACCCGCGATGAAGTGGGAGAGATTTTACAGCGTTACTCCGAAGCAGGGATTGACAACATTATGGCGCTGCGCGGCGATCCGCCAAAAGGTTCGCCGGGTTTCTTCCAACCCAAAGACGGTTTCAAGCACGCCATTGATTTGGTGCGCTTTGTAAAAAAAGAATTTCCGCACATGGGAATCGGCGTAGCGGGCTTCCCGGAGGGGCATCCCGAAACCCCAAATCGCCTCAAAGAAATGGATTATCTCAAAGAAAAAGTTGACGCGGGCGCGGACTATATTTGCACACAGCTTTTCTTCCAGAATAGCGATTATTACGATTTTCGTGAGCGTTGCGGTTTGGCGGGCATCAAAATCCCCATTATTCCGGGCATTATGCCAATCACTTCAATCAGCGGCATGAACCGTATTTCAGAACTCGCGTTGGGGGCACGCATCCCTGCCAAGTTACAGCGAGCTATTTCCCGCACGCATGATGATTATGGCGTTTCGAAGGTTGGCATCCATTGGGCAACGCAGCAAGTCTTTGAACTCTTTGATCGCGGCGTCAAGGGCATCCATTTTTATACCCTCAACAAATCACGTCCGACGCTCAAGATTTATGATGCGCTGGGGATTCGACCGGAGGATAAACCTAAGTAGCTGATAGTGATCAGCTTTCAGTAATTAGCTTCGTAGCGTTCGGAGAAAGGATGCAAGCATTTTTTTGATTTCTTCGACTTGGGCTTGAAGTGGGGCATATTTTTCATTGCTAATAAAGCCCAAATCCCGCGCTAAGAGCAGTTGATATTCGGCTTCGCTCGCTGAACCCATTGAAATTTGGAGAAAGCGGGCGAAGTCTTTGTCTGTAAATCTGCCCGTGCCTTCGGCAATATTCGTAGGGATGGACATGCTGGAGCGCCGAATTTGGGACGTTAATCCATACAATTCTTCGCGTGGAAAATCTTTGGTCGTTTTATAGACTGCCAGCGCAAATTGATGTGCCTTCTGCCAAACCTTCAGTCTCCGAAAATCTTTCATGCTGCCTTCCGATAATAGCTTTCAGCAATTAGCGGTCAGCATTCAGCTTTTAAACTAATTACTGACCGCTAAGGAATGAAAATTAAATAACATACAGATTTCCAGCGGGCTCAAAGAAAAACAGCTTCTGGGGTTATTGAGGGGGGTTCCCCCATCCTAACCTTCCCCCGAAGGGGGAAGGGACTGATTCTCCCCCCGAAGGGGGGAGATGTCCGAAGGACAGAAGGGGGCTTCCCCATAAATCATCGAAAACAAGATTTGTAAGTTATTTAATTCGCGTTCCTAAACGTTAATTACTACTACTCCAACTCAATCGCCATCGCCACCGCTTCACCACCGCCCAAGCAGAGCGACGCTAAACCGCGTTTCAATCCGCGATCTTTGAGGGCGTAAATCAGTGTGGCAACGATACGCGCACCGGACGCGCCAATCGGATGCCCAAGCGCAATGCCACCGCCGTTGACGTTCACCTTGTCCCAATCCCAGCCTTGCTCGGCGAGTTCCTTGCCGTTAGCGAGACATTGAGCGGCGAATGCTTCGTTTAACTCAATCAGATCAACATCGGCGAGCGTCCAACCAGCCATCGCCAAAATTTTCGGCATCGCTTTGCCGGGAGCGGCAAAGAGATATTTGGGCTGGACTGCGGCGTGACCGTACGCCACGATGCGTGCGAGCGGCTTGATACCGTTATTTTCAGCATAAGCTCGGCTAGATACAACCACCGCTGCCGCTCCATCGTTGAGAGTGGATGCGTTGCCCGCGGTAGTTTTACCGTCTTTTTGGAAAACGGGACGCAATTTGGCAAGTCCTTCGGCTGTTGTGCCCTCGCGCGGACCTTCGTCTGTGTCGAAGATGGTGACAGTGCCTTTGCGTCCCGGCACTTCGACGGGCACGATCTCATTTTTGAATTTACCTGCTTTGATTGCAGCAACGGCTTTTCGCTGGCTCTTAGCGGAAAAATCATCCATCTCTTCGCGGGTAATGCCGTACTCGTCGGCGATAAAATCTGCCGCGTTGCCCATCGGCCATTGCTCGAAGGGATCGAAAAGTCCGTCATGCAGCAAAGAGTCTTTCATCGTCACATGCCCATAGCGGATTTCGCCCGTGCGACCGGGAACGAGATAGGGCGCGCGGGTCATTGATTCCATGCCGCCGCCAACGTAGAGTTGCCCGTCGCCGGCTTTGATCGATGCTGCGCCGAACATAATCGCTTTCAAGCCCGAACCACAGACTTTGTTGACGGTTGTTGCACCGACTGTATCGGGTAACCCGGCAAAAATGCTTGCCTGACGAGCGGGCGCTTGCCCCTCGCCAGCGGGGACAACATTGCCCATAAAAACTTCGTCGATGTCGGCAAGGTTTTTGATACCTGCGCGTTCGACGGCGCCTTTAATGGCTACTGCGCCGAGCTTGGGGGCTTCGATGCCTGCTAACGCACCTTGAAAACGCGCAATCGGCGTGCGGACTGCGCTCAGAATGACGGGTTCATGTTCTTTACTCATCGGGGTCTTCCTCCTATGATGATTGGTTGGGGATAGAAAACAAGTATAGAAAATCTGCGCTTAAAATTCCAGTGTAAAAGTGCATATTTGGAGTGGATGTTGATACTCAAAAAGCCCCGTGATGGGGCTTTTTATTGTGTAGAAAATGTGCTTTAGGAATGAGAATGAAATAACATACAAAGTTGTACCAGTTCCTGAGCGGCAGGCGACAGTTGTTGAGCCTGAAGTCGAAGGACGGCGTTCCCTGCAATCGCCCTGCGACTACGCACTTCTCTAGTGTTCAGCACTCCGCTCAGGGACTGAAATTTTGTGCTTTATTTATAGCTTGCTTGCGGTAATGTGAAATAGAAAGTGCTGCCATTTTGTGGGGCACTTTCTACGCCAACTTCACCCCCTAATTTTTCGATAATCCGTTGCGAGATTGAGAGACCTAATCCATGACCGGCGATTTGGGTTTCGTTGAAGCGGATGAAGGGGTTGAATACCAGTTCCTGTTCTTCTGCGCTCATGCCGGGACCGTGGTCGCGCACCCAAAATCGAATTTGCCCATTTTCCTGTTGCTCGGCACCCAGTTCAATTTCAGGAGCGCTTCCGCCATATTTAATCGCGTTATTGATGTAATTGCTCCAGACTTCCTCTATCCAAGGAGCATATCCGGTAGCTTTATACCAGGTTGCCGGTTTTTTGATACGAGCCTGATTTTCTATAATCATCGTATCTAGTCTTGCTAAGGCTTCGTTGACGATTGCATCCATATCCAGCGGCATTGTATCGATTGGGTCGTTTTGGCGCAGCTTGGCAAAAAGGAGCATCTCTTGAATGATGCTGTCCATTTTTAGGCTGGTTTGGGTGATTTTTTTGCTAATGTCGGCAATATTTTCCGGCGTTTGTTCATAGGTAGGGAGGCTGAGCAGGTGACTATATCCCATGATGACCCCCAGCGGCGTTTTGAGTTCGTGCGCAACGGTGTGCGCAAAGGCATTTAATTCTTCATTTTTGGCGCTCATTCTGCCGTTGGCGTAGCTTAGGTCGCGGGTTGCGGCTTCAAGCTGCGCTCTTTGTTCGTTTAGTTCGTTTTGGTAGCGCAGCAGGATTTTGGAGAGAAAATAGGTCAAGCCAAAGGTTGCCGGGATGGTAATCATGGCTGTGGTGATGGTCACTGTTTTGGTGAAGAGCCATTCCAAAGCCAATGCTAACGCCAGTGCTATCGGAGTCATGGCGAGAGCAATTTCCAACGGGGTTTTCTGCATTAAGTAGATTTTTTTGAGAAAATCGATTTTCATGGGCGTATCTTTCGTTGCCATTATATACTTTGCTAGTTTTTAGGGTAGAAGTGTAATTGAATTGTAATCCTCTCAGTTGGCAGGCGGGTCGTATGGCTGCACAAAATTGATTTGCCACGCACCATCGCCCAAATCATCTAAATAAGACATGGGAGTCATCAGGTGAATCCAGGTTTTGCCGGGATGCAGGGCAACGGGATCGCCGTTCACATCCATGAGATGCAAGGGACGGCGCATACCGCTGGTTTTTTCCCATTCGCGATTGCCGGTTGACCAGCGCACACGCATCATTTTACCGTCGCGTAGCAGCCAGGCAAAGCCCGCTTGTCCAAAACTCAGGTCGATGTCGAGTTGATTGTGGCGGTAAACATCATGCTCGGCTTGCAGGATAATCACGTTTTGGAAAGATTGTTGTCTGCCCGTCAGCCGGTCGGTGGCGAGATGCAGGATGCCCGTGCCGTCCATATCGTCGGTGTAGCGCAAGTAGGATTTGGAGATTGGATCGTATTCCCAGGCGGCTTGCAGATATTGATGATAGTAGACGTGCAGATGCGTTGCCGGATCGCTCTCAAGGGTTGGCAGGCTCTCGCTAAAGAGATTGCCGCTGTAATTTGGGCTTTTGCCGTTAACTGCCTGATCCTCGGCAAGTTGCCGCATCTCAGCGACGGTCAGCAGTCCGCTGTTGGGCGTGTTTGGGTCTACGCCGTAGATGAGATAGCAAGGATTTAACTGCGCTAAAATATCAGCCGCCGCACTAGCGAAGATCAGACAACTATTATAGAACATCTTGTTGACGTGGTCGTAAGTTAGCCGCCCGGAGCGGATTGGACCGACATAATCTTCGGAGGGCAAGTACCAACCTGCGGGTGTGCCGGTTACGACGGGTGTTGGGGTTAGGGCAGGGATTTCGGAGAGTACCAAGCCTAAGTCCACGTTCGTGTCGCTGCTATTAATTGGGCGGGTAACGGATGCGCCATCGCTGTCCAGTTCTTCAAATCCCAAATTGGATTCTGTGATTTCGTATTCAGCGGGAACATCAAACGCGATGGTGTATTTGCCGATGTTGGGAAGATTGAAAGCGTAATAGCCGTTGCTGTTCGTGGATGTGCTTTCAAGCAGTTCATCGTCCTGATAGAGATGCACGCAAATGCCGCCGATACCTAACTCCCAATCGTTCTGCTTGCCGTCTTCGTTCTCGTCCAGCCAAACACGGTTGCCAAGCCAAATGGTATCGGGAATAAAAGTTTTTTCGTTGACGGGACAATCGCCGATCACGTTCGGTACACGGCGTGGATATTCGCCATAGAAAACACTTAAAAAGCGCGTCGCCGCCTCGCCGATATAATACTCAAAAATCCATGAAGCTGTGCCAATTCCTGCTTGTGGACGCGCCGTGTTCGGGATGTTGCTGATGGAGATTAGCACGGCGGGCAAATCCAGCAGCGCAGGCTCAGAGACTTCGAGCGCGGTCAGCGGGTTGACATTTGCAGGAAAATCTTCAAGCTCAATGCCGTAATCTTGAATTTGCAAATGCGCTTGGGGCGTTGGCGTGAGGCTTGTCGTTGGGGTTATCGAGGGGACAGGGCTGGGTGTGATCGTTTCGCTTTGTTTCAGCCCGCTTTCAGGCGCGGGCGTACTTGTGGTAACGATTTCTGTGTTTGACGTGCAACTTGTCAGTAAGATTGCGAACGCGAGCGTGAAAAGAAGAAGCCCTCTCATAACTTTCAAACCTTTAAACTTTCAAACCTTCCAACGCTAAGATTCTTCCCACGCTTTGCGTACACGCCAATAGGAGTCTTCCAGCGCTTCGGGGACAACGCGCGTTTCACCGAGCGTGGACATGAAATTCGTATCCCCGTTCCAGCGCGGGACGATGTGCAGGTGAACATGCGGCGCGATGCCGGCTCCGGCTGCTGCGCCGATGTTTGCGCCGAAGTTGAAGCCTTGCGGATGATAAGTGCCACGCAAAACGGACATGGTTTTGGTAACCAGTTCCATCATCTCTGCACGGGTGGCTTCGGGCAATATTTCGAGATTGTTTTCGTGAACATAGGGCAGTACGAGTACATGTCCGCTTGTGTACGGAAAGCGGTTCATAATCACATACGCATTTTCGCCGCGATAAACGATTAGATTTTCTTCATTATCAGGCATCTTTTGTACTTTGCAGAAGACGCAGCCGTCTGCTTGAAGATGCTTTTGGATATATTTCATACGCCAGGGAGACCAGAGATGTTTCATAAAGTAGTTGGGTAGTTTGGTAGTTGGATAGTTTGATAGTTGGACATTTTGATGGTGCGATTGTAGCAGAAAACTCGTCTCTTGTAACTTGCTTGGCAATTATCAATACGGAACACGCAACACGCATTTTCTGTTTTCTATAAAGCATTCGATACACACCCAATTCATATTGAGAATTGCCGCCCTTGTAACTTGCATCTTGCCCCTTAATAAAGTATCCTCTGCCCAATGAAACAAGCATCCCTTTTTGCCTCCCCAAACTGGACAGTCACCAGCATCACATCCTACTTGCGTGAGCTTTTTGAGTCCGACGAGCTGTTACGCAATGTTTGGGTCAAGGGCGAAATTTCCAACCTTTCCCGCCCGCGTTCGGGGCATATCTACTTTACACTCAAAGACAGCGGTGCCGCTATGCGCGCGGTCATGTGGCGCAGCAGCGTTGCGCGGCTTAATTTGGACTTACGCGATGGCATGGAGATCGAAGTTCACGGCTACATCAGCATTTACGATGTCAGCGGGCAATATCAACTTTACGCCGACCAAATCCGTCCCGTTGGTGAAGGCGCGCTTTATCAGGAATATTTGCGTCTCAAAGCGCTGCTTGAAGCCGAAGGCTTATTCGATCCAGACGCCAAACGTCCCATCCCAAATTTGCCGAAAAAGATTGGGATTGTGACCTCGGCAACAGGTGCAGCCATCCGCGACATGCTCAACACCTTGCAGCGGCGAATGCCACTTGCAGAGGTGATTATTGCGCCGACGATGGTGCAAGGGGATGCCGCGCCACCGAAAATTGTTGCTGCGATGGAGAACCTGTTGCGCGTCGCTCCTGACCTTGACTTGCTCCTGCTTGGACGCGGGGGTGGCTCAATTGAAGATTTATGGGCGTTTAACGACGAGCGCGTGGTTAGAGCGGTGGCGGCTTATCCCGTTCCCGTTATATCGGGCGTGGGGCACGAAACAGATTTCACCCTGACCGACTTCGCCGCCGATCTGCGCGCCGCTACACCAACCGCCGCCGCCGAACAAGCGACCCCAATCACGATTGCCGAGTTGAGCGGCGCGAATAATCATTACACAGAGAAGCTGCGTGAGCAAATGAGCGCCATTCTTGATGCTGCCTTTGTGAATCTGGACGATTTCTCCCAGCGTTTGGGGTATGTTTCTCCATTGCGTCAAGTTCAACGTGATGCGCAAACGTTGGATGGATTAAATCAGCGCCTAAATCGTGGACAGACCCATCATTTGGGCATGTTGCGGGAGAAGTTGTTTGGATTGGGCAGTCGCCTCGATGCGCTGAACCCAGCCAAAGTTCTGGCGCGTGGCTACGCTATCGTCACCCGTCACAGCGATGGGAAGGTTGTCTCTGCTGCGGACGATGTCCAGCCAGATGAACTCATCCATATCCGCGTCAAGGATGGTGAGATTGACGCGAAAACAATCTAATGTACGTCATTGCGAGACAGCTTTATCGTCGAAGCAATCTCCACGAGCTTCAGGGAGACTGCTTCGTCGTAACAGCACACTCCTCGCAGTGATGTGATTTTGATGGAGTGATTATGAAAAAGATCGAAGAATTAACATACGAAGAAGCCTTTGCCGAATTGGAAGCGGTGGTGGGCACGCTCGAAAACGAAGAAAAAACGCTCGAAGAATCGCTGGCGCTCTTTGAGCGTGGACAAGTGTTGAGTAAGTATTGCTCACGCTTGTTGGAAAATGCTGAGTTGCGTGTAAAGCAACTGGTGGATGGTGATCTCGATGAATAGTGTGCTGGGGATTTTTGATAATCCCGTTTTTTTGAGTTCGATAATCGCTTGGGGGCTGGCGCAAATTTTGAAAGTGCCGATTGAGTATTTTCGCACCCAAAAAATCAATTGGGCGCTCTTGATAAGCTCAGGCGGGATGCCCAGTTCGCACTCGGCGTTGATGGTGGGAGCGGCTTGGGGAGCGGGCTTATTTGTAGGGTTCGATTCGCCCGTTTTTGCGGCGCTTTTCCCGATTACAATGATTGTGATTTACGATGCGACCGGCGTCCGCAGACAGGCGGGCTTACATGCCGAGAAGATTAATATCCTGCTTAGTGAGTTGTTTAGCGGAAATTTTGAAGCTGAGAAAAAACTGCGTGAAGTTTTAGGTCATACGCCCCTTGAAGCGGTAGGTGGGGTATTATTAGGTTTGATCGTTGCCCAAGCCTTGTGGTTTTTGTGGCAATAAAAAAAATGGCTCTCTGAGCTATTGTGGGGTTTCCCCCTTCCTAACCTTCCCCCGAGGGGGGAAGGAACTGATTCTCCCCCCTTCGAGGGGAGATGTCCGTAGGACAGAGGGGGGATTACCCCATAAAACATCAGAGAACCAAAAAAAATTCAGATTAAAAGGAGAAAAAATGGACGAGTTAATTGCGATTATTGTTGAAAAAACAAGCTTAGACGAAGAGGAAGCTGGAGTTGTGGTCAAGTTGATGCTTGATTTCATCAAAGACAAACTTCCTGATTCTGTTGCCGGGATCGTCGATAATTTGCTCGATGGTGACGGTGAACTTGGTGGCGCTGTCGATATGTTGGGCGGTCTGTTCGGCAAGAAATAGGCTTTTCGTTTTGAATCAAAAGAGCCTCCCGTTCGGGAGGCTCTTTTGATTTTTGGGTTGTCCTGAAAATTAGGGACCAACGAATTTGATGCCATTTTCGGTAAGGTGAACTTCGTTTTTATCGGGGTTGCTGACGCCCATACAGCCGTCTACGCTCCAGTTTTTATCGGAGCTACTCATCCATGCCCAAAAGCAGTAAGTACCCACATGGGGCGCACTAATTCGGGTGCTCTGGCGTTTGTTCAAATAGACACCTGCCAAGTTGCCGTAGTAGCCTCTTGGGTTGGTTCCCTCGACGAGGTAAATTGAAACCGATGCGGTTGCTTTGGTATCGTTGAAGATGACAAAACTGGTTGATGCCCCCTCCCATGAGTAGAGCATTTTGATTTCTTCTTCCGATGTTGCTGTGGGAAGCGGTGTGGCGGTGAAGAGCGGCGTTGCCGTTGGGACAGGGGTCGCAGTGAAGACGGGCGTGAAAGTTGCCGTTGGAGGTAGAGGGGTGAAGGTTTCGGTGGGCATGGCTGCCAAGGTTTCGGCTGCCATAGTCCATGCCATGGCGACAGCAGTTTCTTGAATATCTGCGCCGGTCAATTGCGCTTCTGCTGCGGATGTCGCCTCATCAGCGGAGGGTGCGGCATTTTTCGCGCCACATGCGCCCATAAAGAAACTTAAGGCGGCTAAAATTAAAATGGTTTTTTTCATGGGATTTCGTTTTCTCCTGAATATTATTTTTCTATTCTTAGGCTGTTTTTACGAATAGTGATGACGAGATTGGTGTTTTTGTTGATCGTTACATAGTCTATCATCGGGTTTTTGCCAACGTAGACAACGATTTTATATTCGCCTTGTGGAACATGAATGCGAACTTTTTTAAAGCCGGCGAGGTCATATTCAATTACTGGGCGGTAATCATACTCGGTTACGCCTTGAAAAGAGATGTAGACTCTCCCTTTGAGCATATTTCTGATTTCAACCGGTCGGTAGCCAACCAGATTTTCCGGCGGCATGTTGATGGCGATGGGAGATGTGGGTGATGGGTACACGCTGGTTGCGGTTGCGCCGGGCGTGGCGGTCATCACGCTTTCGGTGGCGGTGGCAGCCAAGGTTGCGGTAGCGCTGACTTCTTCCGTCGCGGATGGTTCTGCGCCTTCTACGGTTGGGGTCACGTCTTCTTCGGTAGCAGCTTCCGCTTTTTCGTCTGGGGTGGCGGTTGTTTCCTCGGTTGGGGCAAGGGTTTCAGTGGCGGTAGCAGGCATTTCTTGCGTAGGTGTCGCAGGGACGAGGGTTGGGGTCGCTTTTGCCATTTCTTCTGCGGCAGCCGCATCCAGTGCGTCCATCGTTTGAGCGGCTTGGGTGCTGGCTTCCGCATCCACTGTCGCGTTAATATCAACAGCCTCTGCGGCAGGCGCTTCGGCTGCAGGCGCTTCTCCACCTCCGCCGAGAATGCCTGTGCAGGCAGTTAGGCTAAAAAGAACAAGCACAGCAACGAGTAAACTCTTTTTCATGGCGACCTCCCTCACCCTAAACGGTGATTATTGAACGACTTCGAGAAATTGATTAACAACCTGACGCAGCATCGGCTCAGGCAGTGCGCCAACCTGACGATGGACAACTTTGCCCTTGGCAATAAAAAGCATGGTAGGTATACCTTGCACGCCAAATTGTCCTGCCCATTGGGCATGTTCATCGGTGTTGACTTTGGCAACAATGATCTTTCCTGCCATTTCTTTGGCTAGTTTTTCAAGGGTTGGGGCAACCATTTTGCACGGTCCGCACCAAGGTGCCCAAAAATCGACAATCACGGGCAGTGTAGACTGCATGACTGTTTTTTCAAAGGCTGCATCAGTAACGTGGATTGGTTCTGTAATCATAGAGAAAACTCCGGTAAATTATTGATAATAGGGAATAAGAATTAAATAACTTACGAGATTACAGCGTGGGTTGAGTAGGCGATGCTTTTCGCCGTATCGAAACCAGAGCGACTCAAAACGCACAATTTTTCTCTGAAAACCGCTACGATTTCGATACGAACAAGGACGATA
>JANTFU010000008.1 GCA_024763295.1 Anaerolineales bacterium | reverse complement strand
CTGCGGGCGGCAATAAAATTGACCAGTTGACGATCAGAGTGAGTTTGAAAAGAGGTGAAAGTCGCGAGGAAAGAGACCGCTTCTAGCACGCTCGTCTTTCCCTGCGCGTTGCTGCCTACCAACAAAACAGACCGCCGTGGAAGGTCAATATCCAGGCGGGCAAAGTTACGGAAGTTGGTGAGGGAAAGGCGTTTTAGGTGCATGGAGTGAAACGTAAAACGTGAATCGTGAAATCAAGTTTTCACGTTTCACGCTTCACGTTTTAGACATTATCTACATAATCCGCTTCGGGCTGCCAGACGCTTTCGGCGAGGTCGGTGAAGAGGACGCCTTCGAGATGGTCGATCTCGTGCTGGAAGATGCGCGCAACCCAACCGTTGAGTTTATATTTTACGTTTTGCCCGTTCTTGTTTTGACCTTTAACGACAATCGCGGTTGAGCGTTCCACATCGCCGACCAAGCCGGGGATGGAGAGACAACCTTCCACGCCCATCTCTTTCTCGGCGGACATGCGGGTGATTTCCGGGTTGATGACGGCGTAAAGTTTGGGCGGGACGCTTTCGTCTTCGTCATCGCCGTATTCAATCACAATGACTCTCTCCAGAATCCCGATCTGCGGGGCTGCCAAGCCAACGCCGGGGGCGTCGCGCATGGTTTCGACCATGTCGTCCACGAGTGTGCGCAACTTAGCATCAAATTTCGTGACTGTGTGTGCCTTCTTCCGCAAAACGTCATTTGGCACGGTGACAATTTTTCTTAAAGCCATATTTCTACCTTCTTGTGTAAATTCTTCGGAGTGCATTTTACCCGATTTTTGTGACCTTCTTTGGTAGGCTTCGTATCTATCCTAAAATTCGTTTTGGGGACGCATGGGCGGGGTGACCCCGCCCTTACCTGATATTTTAGGGCAGGTCCTTCGTTTTGTTTAATGATATACTTTTGGAAATCCATCAAACACTGATAAAAGAGGTCCGGCATGAAAGTAACCGTCCTACAAGAAAATTTGGCGCACGGCTTAGGGATTGTCTCCCGCGCAGTTTCTCCCCGCAGCACTCTGCCCGTTTTAGCGAATGTTCTGATTGCCAGCGACGAAGGGCGGATGCGCCTTTCCGCGACGAATCTGGAATTAGGCATTACTGCCTGGATCCCGGCAAAGATTGCTGAAGAGGGGTCTACAACCGTACCCGCGCGCACTTTTTCTGATCTCGTTAACACCTTGCCCGGTGATCAGGTTGAACTAAATCTGGATACCGAAACCCAAACGCTGCACGTTAAAAGCGGTGCGTCGAACAACGATGTTAAAGGCATTGACGCACAGGAATTCCCGCCTCTGGCAGTGCCCGATATGGAAGGCGCGCTCCAGTTCAACGTGGCAGACTTCAAAGAGATGGTGCAGCAGGTGGTTTTCGCGGCATCCACTGACGAAGCGCGCCCCGTATTGATGGGCGTCCTCGTCACCGTGACCGGCGACGAGATTGTGATGGCTTCGGCTGACGGTTTCCGTTTATCGGTGCGTAAAGCAAAACTTTCAGAGCCTGTGGCAGAGCCGATTAACGCAATTATCCCTGCACGCGCGTTGAGCGAGTTGGCGCGTATTGCCGGTGATGGTAACGATATGATTTCGATGGTTGTGCCGAAGGAACGCGGTCAGGTTATCTTCCGCGTCAAGGATGCGGAATTGGTTTCGCAACTAATCGACGGCACCTTCCCTGATTATGAGCAGATTATTCCGCGTTCGTACAAATCGCGTACGCTGGTTTCGACGGCTACGCTGCTGAAAGCCTGCAAGCAAGCTGAAATTTTTGCGCGTGAAGGCACGAATGTTGTCCGACTGGACATTAAGACTGCTGAAGGGGAAATGGAACCGAGCGAAGTTGAGATTTCTGCACAATCAGAAGAAACCGGCTCAAACGAGACCATCGTCGAGGCAACGGTGGACGGGATTGGCTTATTAATCGCGTTCAATGTCAAGTTCTTGCGTGAAGTCTTGGAAATTATCAAATCGCCGAATGTGGCAATTGAAACGTCCGCACCGAACGCGCCGGGCGTCATCCGTCCCGTCGGGGATGAAGATTTCACCCATGTTATTATGCCGATGCATCTCGGGTAGACATTCAAAAAAATATTTCGTCAAGTGTCAGGGTTTTGTATGCCCTGACACTTTTTGTATACAGGCAAAAAAATGACCCTAACCGCTCCGTCTAATGATCGTATTCTCAACATCTATCTGACGTTGAATCAATATCCGGTTTTAAGTAGCCGCATCCGTGCGCGCATGCGACGCGACCTTTTTGAGCGCGGCATTATCTCGCGGGATGCTTTCAATGCTGAAGCACGTGAAAAAGCCCTGCAATCACAAAAACGCGAAGGCTTACAAGACCCCTTTGCGGAAGAGACCTCCGAAATTTGGGAGCTACGCCTTTCGCGCATTCGTGATTCGCTGACAGATTTTTATTTTGGCTACAACTTTCCCTACGAACATTTTGAAGAAATTATTGTCAATATTCTCGCTGAGCGCAGCGGTAATGTACCCGATTTGGTGACCTTCAACCCCGAGCTTGCGCCACAAGATATGATTTTTGAGCAAGCCCTTGCCATCGAAGCGATGCCGCCCGAAGAGCGCGGTCCGCTCGAAGCACGCTTGCAGGAAATTAAAGTGGTGCTCATCCGCACGATGATTAGCGACCAGCTTGCTTATATCAACGTTGCTAAAAAATGGTTCCGCGTGAAGGATTTGTACCGTATCCGCAAGCGGAAAATCGGACAGGGAAAAATTGGCGGCAAATCGGCAGGCATGTTGCTGGCTGCGCGTATTCTGGCGGAGGAAGCGCCGAAGCCAATTCGCGAGCATATCCGCACGCCAAACTCCTATTACATCGGCGCGGATATGATGTACGCGTTTATGGCGAACAATGGCTTAATGAAGTGGGCAGACCAAAAATATAAAAGCGAAGCTGAGATTCGCGCCGAGTATCCCAAACTGGAAGCGGAGTTCCGCACGGGCAAATTCCCCGAAGAGATTACCGAGCAACTCCGCGCCGTAATTGAGAAAGCCGGTAAGCAACCGCTGATTGTGCGTTCGTCCAGTTTGCTGGAAGATAATTTCGGCAATTCATTTGCGGGCAAATACGAAAGTTATTTTTGCCCTAATCAAGGCACGCCCGAAGAAAATCTAGCGGCGCTCACGGATAATATCGCGCGAGTTTATGCGAGTGCTTTACGCGCCGATCCGATTGTTTATCGCAGCAAATCAGGCTTGCTGGATTATGACGAGCGTATCGCCATTTTGCTGCAATTTGTGGAAGGCGAGCCTTTTGGGAGATATTATTTCCCGCATGGGGCGGGGGTGGCATTTAGCCGTAACCTTTATCGTTGGTCGCCGGAAATTAAACGCGAAGACGGTTTTCTGCGTCTCGTTTGGGGCATGGGGACTCGCGCCGTCGACCAGACGGGGAACGACTATCCGCGCCTCGTCGCCCTGAGCCGTCCACTTTTGCACCCTGCCGCAAAGGTGAAGGCGATCCAGCGCTATTCCCAGCAATATGTCGATGTCATCGATTTGGAAGAAAATCAATTTAAAACGGTATCCGTCAAGGAACTTTTCGATCCGCATTATGCGCCGTTGCGCTATATTGTCCAATCGGTTGAAGACGGGTATCTCGCTTCGCTGCGAACAAATTTGATGGATATGGAAAAGTTGGTTGTCAATTTCGACGAACTTTTACGCCGCACCGATTTCGCTGAAAACATGAAAGAAGCCCTCAAGGTTTTAGAAGTCTATTACGAATCGCCGGTGGACACCGAGTTTGCGATTAAAATCCTTGAGCCGCGCGCCTTGCGTCCGAAAGTGGAAGTGACGCTTTTGCAGTGCCGCCCGCAGAGTCATATTAAGGAAGATGAAGATGTGCATCTGCCGGAAAACATCGCGCCGGAAAATATCATCTTTTCCACGCCGCGCATGGTGCCGCGTGGCAGCGTGCCGCGCATCGACTATGTGCTTTTTGTTTCGCCTGCTTATTTTCAAATCGAGTCACAGGCAGAGCGGAACAAACTGGAAAGAGCGATTGGTTCCGTTAATGCGAAATTGGAGGGGAAACCATATATTGCCGTGGGTCCCGGACGTTGGGGAACATCGACCCCGGATTTGGGCGTGCATATCAACTACGCAGATATCTATAACACCCGAGCTTTGATCGAGCTATCTGGCGAGGGGGTTGGTTCTGCGCCCGAACCGTCGTTCGGCACGCACTTTTTTCAGGATTTGATGGAAGCGCAAATTTACCCGCTGGCAATCTATCTGGATGATGAGGAAGCGATTTTTAACGACGACTTTTTCCACAATACCCCCAACCGCCTGCCGGATTGGATTAGCGCTGATGAAAAGCTGATGAAAAGTCTGCGCCTGATTGCCGTGAACGATTTTCGGGCAGGGCATTATATTCGCCTTGTGATGGATGATGATTTGGGGCGCGCGGTCGCGTTCTTAGAGCGGGAAGAAGAGCAGTAAAAAACACAACACGAGTATCGTGAGAACTTATAGAGGAAATATTTAGAAGTTGGCACAATACAGTTCCTGAGCGGAGCGACGACCAACGGGAGGAGTGTAGTCGAAGGACGGCGTTCTCAAGAAAACCACTCTTCGACTGCGGGCTTCACATCTGTTCAGTCCTCCGCTCAGAGACTGTAATTACAATTTCTAAATGTTTTACCCATAGCTGAATAGCCGTTATTCTCGGTGGCTATTCAGCTATGTAAGTACCTGAGCAAAAATTTTCTTTCATTCACAATGCGACATTTATGTCGCTTCTTAGGGGCACGGCGACATAAATGTACGGCGACATAAATGTCGCGCTACGTTTTACCAGATTACTTAATGAGTAGATTAATCGCCGATTTTGTAGACGACAAAACGGCGATTTTTGTATTGCTCATCGAGGGGGATATCACAGCTTTCGATTTCTTCGGGGGCAATTTGCCCCATATCTTCCCATTTGAGATTGATAACGACATAATCGGCTTTGGGCAGGTTTTCGCAGGATAAGACCAAAATTGAGTCGCGCGCGGTCATTAAAGTCATAATGCGTGGTTTGAAGAAGATGATGCGACTTTCTGGCGGGGTTTGGTTTTGGATGTAGTCGAAGAGTTCGAGAGCAACGTCGTCGTAAGGACCGTGTACGGCGCGTCCGTCGTGGAGATTTTGCTGGGCGTGTTGTGCGGATGCCAACAGCATCGTTGCGACAATTAAGACGAGACTGGCGCGATAAACGAGAGTGTAGGGTTTTGTGAATTTCTGAGGGAAGGCTTCGCCCAATACGACAATACCTTGAAAGCTGATGTAGAAAAAAATGGGCAAGATGGGAAAGAGAAAGCGAATCCCTTGCAGGTGGGGCCAAGAGATGTAGAGCAATAGCGTTGAAAAAAAGTACAGGCTAAAGAGTAGATTCTCTTTGAATTTGGTAAAAAAGCCGACGAGGAAGAAAATGCCAAAGAGGGCATAAAAGAGCGCAGCAGCGGGGACTTGCGAGAAAAAATCCCTGCCGATGTTGACATAGGCGAGCGCGAATGGAAGCAGTTGGGCTGCGTCGAAATTTTTGTAGTGTTCAAGGTGGGAGGCTTGCCCGTCAGGAAAGATGAGCGAGAAGGCGAACCAAAGCAGGGCGAATGTGACTAGCGGAATTAACCAGCGGGGCAGGGAAAATTTTAGGTCGCGGCGTTTGACGGCGAAAAATATTTCGTAGGCAATCAGACTGGGCAACAGGAGCAAGCCGTTCGTCCGCGTGAGAAACGCAGCGAAGATTGCCAACCCGATTAGGATGTTTTTGAGCAGCGAGCGCGGGCGATGCGCGTCATCCAAATCCATCAAAAAAATTGCCAGCGTTGAGAGGGCGAGAAAGGGGATGTCTGAAAGGATATTATCTTGGGCACCGATCAGAACAGGGTTGAAAGCGAAGAACGCGACCAGTGCGAAGCGCTCAAATTTGGGCAGACGTTTGGCGGCAAGGAAATAGAGCGTGAGCAAGAAGGCGAGAAAGAAAAGCGTATTGAGCAATTTCATGCTCAGGGTGCTAATGCCCATCAGCGCGATGATTGGCGCGAGCATGAGCGGATAGCCCCAAGGGTAGGCAATCGGTCCAACCGCTTGTTCGGATTCTTGCACGGTGATGGTGTTTTGTGCGATGAAAGCGTTTACGTCCCCCGCGAGGATGCTTTTTGCCTGCATGATGTAGCTGGCAAAATCGCTGTATGCCCAATTATGCCCGCTGGTAAGCGAAGCGTAGCCCAGCGCAGCAGACATGATGAGCAGGACGCCGAGAAAAATCAGTTCGCTTTTTTTCATTCGGCAAGCGTTTTGCGATGAGGCAATAAGATTTTGAACGTGGTGCCTTTGCCTTCACCGGCACTTTCCGCCCAAATTCTGCCGTCCTGTGCTTTGACCAAACCTTTTGCGATGGTCAAGCCAAGCCCCATACCGCCATAGCGGCGCACGTTGGGCGAATCGACTTGATAGAACTTGTCGAAGATGAGCTTAAGTTCTTCTTGTGAAAGTCCAATGCCGTGATCTTCAACCCAGAAGAGCAAATTCTTCCCATCCGACTTCACGCCGAGTGTGACAGTTGCGTTTTCAGGGGAGAAGCGCAAGGCGTTATGTAAAAGGTTTGAAAGCGCGATATTAATTTTTTGGGGATCAAGCAAACAGGATATTGGCTCATCCGGCACATCCAACACGATTTTTTGTCCCTGTGTTTGGGTGAATTCTTCCAATTCGGCGGCAGTCTTTTTTAGCAGGCTTTGGATGTTTGTTTCCTTGAGTGAGAGCGTCGATGTGTCGGTTTCGAGCATCGTCAGATTATTCATATCTTCGAGAATCGTGCGCATTTTTTGAGCGGCGTCCAGAACATGCTTGGCATGTTCAGATGCTTCTCCGGGGGCTTCTTCGCGCAGGAAGGTTGCATACCCAATGATGATGCCAAGCGGCGTGCGCAACTCGTGTGAAGCCAGCGCCAGAAAATCGTTCTTCAATTCGTCCGCTTTGCTAACTTTGTCATACGCCTGTTTGAGCGCCTGCACCAGTTGAGCATTGTGCAGTGCCACAGCTGCGTGCGAAGCAACCACGTTTAGAATTTCCGCGTCGTCTTTGGTGAAGACGCCCGTTTTTTTGTTGAGTACTTCAAGTACGCCCATTTTCCGCTCGCGGATTCTGAGCGGCACGCCGAGCAAAGATTCGGTCTCAAAGCCAACCAGCTTATCGGCGGTTTGGTTGTGGCGTGGTTCATTATCGACAACGTTAATGATAATCGGTTCGCCGCTTTGAAAAATAGAACCCGCCAAACTGTTATTAAGCGGCACAGGGATTTTCGCCAGCTTCTCTGCATTTTTTCCGGTAGATGCAGCAAAAAAGAGATTGCCCGATTTTTCGTCTACCAAAAGAATCGAGCCTGCTTCGCAGCCCAAAATATCGGTCGCGGTTTCGATGATCGTGTTGAGTAATTCATTTAAGTTGAGCGTGGAGTTTAGGGAAACACTTAACTCAACCAAGCGCCGCAAACGCGCAATTTCTTTTTTCGAATCGAGAAGGGGATTTGTGTTTGTCATTGTTATTTAGTGTAGCGAAAAGGATGAAAAAAAACAACTCCCTTTTTGCAGAACATTTGTTCTTTATAATTAGAAAGAGACGCGAGCGCATCGCTCTTAAATTTTGCAGGGTTGCCCAGAAAGAACGGTGTGCCCCTGTTGAGGTTTAGGAATGAGAATTTAAATAACCTACAAAGTTGTCCCAGTTCCTGAGCGGCAGGCGACAGTTGTTGAGACTGAAGTCGAAGGACGGCGTTCCCTAAATGCCGCCCTTCGACTACGCACTTCTCTACCGTTCAGTGCTCCGCTCAGGAACTGAAATTTTGCCCTTTATTTATTCCTTATTCGCTAACTGCCACCCGTTTGCTTTGTACCAGCCAAAATACGAATCCCGCTAGCGGAATCCAACCGACGACACTGGCAAGCGTCCCGCCGATGGCGATATCAAAGCCCGGCACAAGAAAGAGTAGCGACAGGCTGGCAACGGCGTTGATTGAGCCGTGTCCCAGCGCGGGCACCCAAGGGCTGTGGGTTTTCAGATAAAGCCAACTAAGAATGGTGCCAGCTAATACGGTGAAGACGACCATCATAAAAATACCGAGAATGGGATGACCGGGATAGTTGTGTCCCTGCACGATGGCGGGCGCGTGCCAAAAGCCCCAAATCACATTTGAGATGATGATTGCTTTGCGTTCGCCAAGCGGCATCAATTTTGGGAGCAGAAAGCCGCGCCAGCCGAGCTCCTCGCCGAAAGCAAAGATAGCGTTGAGTAATGGCGCGAAGATAACAGCAGCGATGATTTGGGCGAGGACAAGCAGCCCCGGTGCGAGAGTGACACTCTGCGATTGAGTCGCGAGCGCTTGCGTGATCAGGCTGAATTCAGGATCAAATTTTGCCACGCGGAATAAAACGGTCAACAAGCCGGTTAGCGCCGACAAGACAGGAAAGAGAAACCAAGCCCAAAGGTAGTAGCGTTTCGTTCCGGGATTCAGCAGGCGCAAGGCTTGGAATGATCCATCCGCTTGTTTGGTAGCAACGAGCGCGCCGATCGCCGGTGCCCACATGGCGAGCGAAAAAGATGCCAGCATGACGTTTTGATGGGTGGCGGCGCTTTGATTTCTGAAGGCGAGCGGCAGGGAGAACAGAATCCAGGCGACGCCAAAAGTGATGACGAGAAAGGTGCGCAGAGCTTTTTTGTCGAGGGTTGATGCGTTCATTTTGTCTCGCTTTGGTAGAGCAGGTATGAGTAAATGTAGAGAAATACGGTTGCGCCGAGAATTGGCACGAGCGTGAACCAGATGGCGTACTCACCAAAGAAGACGCCGACGATGGTGACAACGCCTGAAAGCATGAAGAGTTTTGCGCCCATGCGATGAGTCTCTTGCCAAACCTTGTCGCTGCTGAGCGTCCACGGCGTGCGGATGCCGACGAACCAGTTCCGTTTGGCAGTGCGCAGCATGTATCCGATAAAAATGAAGAGTAAGCCCATCGCGGGCAAAAGTGCAGAACCCATGCGGAAGTTGAAGCCCAAGTTCCAAAAGATGGTTAATGCCCAGACATAGGTCATAAACATGACCATCAATAGAATGAAGAGATTGTAAGTTTCGCGGAATTCAGCGATATTCTCTTTGAGCGGGTCAAGCTGCGGGATGGCGAAGAATAAACCAAGCAAACCGAGCGAGACCAAGGGCATCATAAAGACACCCCAAAACTTTCCCATATAGCCGTTGACGGCATCGTTCGCGCCCCAGTGGGACGCCATCGGGTCAGGCAATTGGTTGTAGACGAGAGCGCCCGCAAGCAGACTGAGCAAAATGATGATGCTTGCAAAAACGAGTGTACGTTTTGTATTCATTTCAAATCCTTATATGTTTCATGTGAAACCTATTTTATAAAATTTCTTTGCGTTCGCTGTCTTGTTTCCAGACCCAATAGGAATATCCGAAAGTTAGGATGAGCGTCACGAAAAGTCCACCAAGCAGGAGCGCAAAACTGAATGTGCCATTTTTGAAGAATGCGCTCATCAAGACCGCTAAGCCGACGAGCACGAAGAGGCGTCCGCCAAGCCGATGGGTTTTGTTCCAAGAAATTTCACTCGAGAGCGCCCATGGCGTGCGGATTCCGAACATAAAGTTGCTGCGGATTTTGCCCATGTAGTTCCCAATTACCATGAAGAGAATGCCTATAGCAAACGCCATCACGGCTGCCGTGTTAACGGCGATACCCAACGCGGCGGCGGTTGTGATTAGGTGCAAGCCGAGCATAAACGTGACGATAAAGCCCCAGACGACTTTGTAGGCTTTTTGCGATTGGCGTAAGTTTTCGATGCGCGGCTCCATTCGTGGGACAAAGTTAAGCAAGAGCGTCAGCCCCAAGATCAACCCGGGACCAATCAGCAGTCCGAAGGTCTTGTTGCCGTAACCATCAATTTCGCCCTGCGCGTTCCAATGGATTGGGATTTGTACATCAGCAGGGATTTTCCCCCAAGCGAAGATGGTGACGCCAACGGAAACCAAGAAGAGGACGCCGCTGAAGATGAATATGTTTTTGTAGTCTTGGTTATTTTTTTTCATGGGTCTCTCCGGGTTCAAGCCCAAACATTTCCATCATTGCCAGCAATGCTTCTTCAAGAACGCTGACGTTTAGGCGGTAGATGATGAAGTTGCCGTCGCGCGTTCCCTGAATCAGATCGGCTTCTTGCAGGACGGCAAAGTGCCGTGAAAGAGTTGGCTTTGCGAAATCGAAATGTTCGGCAAGTTCACCTGCGTTCATATCGCGCTCGCGTAGCAGTTGCAGAATTTTTCTGCGCGTTGGGTCAGCGAGGGCTTTGTATACTTTGGTTGCCATAAATCTCCTGTTAAGACGTTTAGCTATTTAGCTAAATAGCTAAACGAAATATACATGATTTTTTATTCCCTGTCAATAAAAAAAAGAGCCGCTCGATTTCGAGCGGCTCTCTGTAGACTTGTTGTTGGCTGATTTTTATTCGGCAGGTGCTGCTGTGCTTAGTGCGGCTGCATCAGCGGCGGTGTTGGGCATACCAGCCTCCACCCAGCGGATGAACATGTCAATATATTCATCTTTGAGCGGTTTGCCGCTTGGCGGCATTACATGGATGAGACCTGTTTGCCCGTTCACTTCGTTGCCTTGAATGACTTGCAGCAAGATGCTGTTCATATCGCCTGCAACAATGTTCGGAGCATTGTCACCACCATTGAGTAAGTCCTCGTAATTGTCCATGATGTAGTTGTTGTTTTCTTTGCCTTCGCGGTGACAGGAAACACAGTAGCGTTTCGTCACAGCAGAAATGTGGACTTCGTAAGATGGGACTTCGCCTTCTGCCAAAGCAGGGATGGATGATGAGACTGCGTCCGCGGGCACTTCAGCGCGATCATCCCAAGTGTAGCGCAAGTATGTGACGATGTATTCTATCTCGCTGGTGCTTAACTCACCACCATAAGCGCCGCCAAAGGGCGTCATACCGAGGCTAGGTTGACCATAGGCGATGATGTTGTAGAGAGTCTCGTCGTTGCGCGTGTACATTTCGTCTTTGGTATTAATGGCTTTGACGGGTAAAAGCTCTTCTGTGCCGTCGGCTGCGGTGACGGTGATGGTGCCGCCTTCGCCGTCTGCGCCGTGACATTCAACGCATTGGAGCGAATAAAGGTCTTGCCCAAGTGCCATCTTTTCGGCGATAGTGTTGGCGACAACGGCTTCTTCTTCATCACCTGCTAGCGCAGCGGTTTGCACATAAGCAGTGCCAATGATGGCGAAAATGCCAATCGTCGCTAACCAAAGCAGGGATTTGCGGGTCGCGGTTTTCTGCTCGGGGCGCTTGTGCAAGGCAAAAAATAGCGTTCCCCAAACTAAGGCAAAGAGCGCGAGTGCCATCGGACCTGTAATTACGGTGGCTGCCTTAATCGTCAGCGTCACCATCCCGCCGACGATGAAGCTCATCAATCCCAATGCAAACGTGCGTTTGGTGTAGAAGCGGTAGGGATTTTTGTCGTAGAAAGGCAGTAGCAAGAGGGCGGCAACCAAAATGCCGGGAATAACCGTTGCGCCAACCCATTCCAATTCGCCGGGGAAGTATTTCAGGAATTCAAAGAGGAAGAGGAAATACCACTCGGGGCGCGGAACGTAGGTGGCGTCGGTCGGGTCAACTTTGGGTTCAGGGTGAACGCCGACGAAGCTTGCCAAGCCGATTAGTAGAATGAAAATTGCAAAGGAGATCAGCAAATCTTTGTAGATGCTGTCGGGCCAAAAACGCTCGCCTTTTTGCAAGTTCTTTTCGTACTTTTTATTTACTTTATTCTTGTATTCTTCATTCATCGGAGCTCTCCTTAATCATCCGCATCGGGATAAGCGGATTCGCCATGGCGCATGATCAAATAGAGGTGAGCGCCGATCAAGCCTGCTAATGCAGCGGGCAACATCCAGATATGGGCTGAGAAGAAGCGTGAGAGCGTTAGGGCGCTCACATCGGTGCCGCCGCGCAATGCCTTCAAAATAAAAGGTCCTACGCCCGGCACAACGCCGGCGATGTTGGTGCCGACTACGGTTGCCCAATAAGAGCGCTGGTTGAAAGGCAGCAAGTAACCGGTGAAGCCCATGCCCAACGTGAGCAGGAAGAGCATCACGCCCACCATCCAGGTTAGTTCGCGTGGGTATTTATAGGATGCTGAGAAGAAAACGCGCAGCATGTGAATAAAGACCACTAAAACCATCAGGGTTGCACCCCAGTGGTGCATCCCACGAATGAGCCAGCCGAAAGCAACGCCATTCATAATGTATTGGATGCTGTCGTATGCGTGGTCTGGTGAGGGGGTGTAGTATACGGTTAAGAAAATACCGGTTAGAGCCTGCATCACAAAAAGGAAGAGGCTGGCACTGCCGAGCGTATTCCACCAAGTGCCGTGCGGTTCAGGGCGATCCAAAAGATTCTCGTAAAGGCTTTGCAAGCCGAGGCGCTCATCAAGCCAATCGTAAATGTTTTTCCACATAGTTTTATCCTTCGACCTCATCAAAACGAACAGCAGGGAAACGGATCATGATTGTGCCATCTTCGACATTGGCTTCGTAGCGATCCAGCGGATACGGCGGCGGACCGCCCAGGACTTCGCCCTCCATACTGAACTGGGCATTGTGACACGGACAAACGTACTCATTCCGGGCTTCTTCCCAGTTAACGCTGCAACTCAAGTGGGTACACCGGCTAGAGAGTACCAACAATTGAGTTTCAGATTTGCGAACGACGAAACCGCCATAGCTGTTAACCGTTTTTTCCCAGCCATTAACATGCGAGCGAGTAAAAGAAAAGCTTTTGGGAGTACCGATTGGGAAATCTTCCAATAACCCGATCGGAATCCACGCCTCGCCGGATTCGGTTTTGAGCGCGGGGTCAATCAGATATCCAACAATCGGGATGCCCATTACAACGCCCATAATGGAGCCAAGCGCCGCTGACATGAGCGCGACAAAATTTCGCCGGCTTATTCGATTTGAACTTGCCATGCGTACCTCCTTTGGTCTTGCTTAGTATGTATATGAGGGAGAATTTCGACTTTTTTCTTTTGAAGTCAAAAAACTATCAAAAAGTACTTTTTTTGATGAAAGCATTATAAGGTTCTCACCTTCCTTTATTAGAGGAAGTCTGAAACCAAATATCTATGCACATTGTCACTTTCTAATTGCGCCTTCAGAATGGGATAATCAGTCAGTTTCCATCATAGTACAACGAGATAAATAGATTTTTTTGAACTTTTCTGCTCGTCTCTTAAAGTATTGTGTGAGGAGCAATCGTAAAAGTATCCTATTCAGGAGGCGCAAATGGCTCTTAATCGGAAAGTCGGTTTCTTTACGGGACTGAAATATAAAGGGGGCGGGCCCATGTGGGCTTGGATTTTACATCGTCTAAGTGGATTGGCGATGGTCTTGTTCATTGGTTCACATATCCTAGCCGGTCTTTTTGGCGGTGAAGTAGGGTACGCGATCAATGATATTTATACCAGCGAGATTTTCCAACTGGTGCTTTTTTTCCTAGTCATCTTCCACGCGGTGAATGGTTTGCGAGTTGTCATTCTTGACTTATGGCCCGCATTGATTGAACATCAGCGCGAAGCGATTTGGGCGGAGTGGCTCGTGATTGTCCCGCTTTACGGACTGATACTTTTCTCCGCTGTTAAAACTGCGTTGGGGCTTTAGGAGGCGTTCGATATGACTTCACGAAAAGTAGCAAAACGCGGATTTTCGCTTGACTATATCATGTGGCTCTTTATGCGTCTCTCGGCGTTGGGGCTTTATCTTGTTGGTATTGTTGGCTTTACGGCTGCCATGATTTGGGGGGCGCGCAATCAAGCTGACATCAACACAATTGTCCGTTGGACGTTCTTCCCGAATTCTTTCCATGTTGCCAGCAGCGATATTGTCAATATTGATGCCTTTATGAGCATCTTCTGGGATATGATGCAAATGCTCGCCATTTTCTTTGGCGTGACGCATGGTATCAACGGCTTGCGTATTGTGGTGGAAGACTACATCGGCAGCAGCTGGTGGCGCCCTATATGGCGTGGTTTTATCCTTGTTCTTTGGGTCTTCATGATGCTTGCGGCTTATAACTTGGTCCAGGCTTCTGTCGCCTATTAAAGGAGTGGCTTCATGAAAAAACATCAATTTGAAGTCGTTGTCGTTGGAGCTGGCGGCGCAGGCTTAATGGCTGGCTTATATGCTTCCAAATCCGCATCAACGGCTGTGATCTCTAAACTTTATCCCGCGCGCTCCCATACAGGAGCCGCACAAGGCGGCATTGGTGCCGCCCTCGGCAATCTTGAAGAAGATCATCCCGAGTGGCATACCTACGACACCGTCAAAGGCGCCGATTATATCGGCGACCAAGACGCCATTGAGTTCATGTGCGCAGAAGCTCCAAAAATTGTGTATGAGCTTGAACACATGGGCTTGCCTTTTAGCCGCACCCCCGAAGGGAAAATTGCCCAACGTCCCTTTGGCGGTCACATGAATAAAAACACCAATATGCCCGTTCGACGTGCCTGCTATGCGGCAGACCGCACGGGACACATGATTTTGCAAACACTCTATCAGCAAAGCATCAAAAATAACGTCACCTTCTTTGACGAATTTCAGGTCATGGATTTGATCCGCACGGAAGAAGGTGTTGCAGGCGTCGTTGCTCTCGAAATCGCAACCGGCGAAATGCACGTTTTCCAAGCAAAATCCATCATCTTCGCCACAGGCGGTTGGGGACGTGTTTGGGAAATTACGTCCAACGCTTATGCCTACACCGGCGACGGGCTGGCAATTGCATTGCGGCGTGGCATCCCTGCACAAGATATGGAATTTTATCAATTCCACCCCACCGGCATTTATAAGATGGGCATTCTCATCACCGAGGGTGTGCGTGGTGAAGGCGGCGTTCTGATTAATGACAAAGGAGAACGTTTTATGGCGCACGAAGGCTATGCTCCGCGCGTCAAAGAACTCGCTTCACGTGATGTCGTCAGCCGAGCCATGTACCTTGAAATGAAAAACGGACGCGGAATCGGCGGCAAAAAATACATCTATCTGGATGTAACTCCTGAAACGGTTAATAAGTACGCAGCCATCGACGGGAGAACCCGTCCAGACGGAAGCCCCTATGTCGTCACGGGCGAAGAAATCCTCGGAAAACTTCCCGATATTATCGACTTCTGTGAAACCTACCTCGGGGTCAATCCGGTGACTGACCCGATGCCTGTCCAACCAACTGCGCATTATGCGATGGGCGGCATCCCGACCAATAAGTTCGGGGAAGTTGTGATCGATAAAGACCGCACTCCTCTGCCAGGTTTCTTTGCCGCTGGTGAGAACGCCTGTGTTTCTGTTCACGGCGGCAATCGCTTAGGTACGAATTCACTTCTTGACATCGTCGTCTTTGGAAAACACTCCGGTTTGAAAGCCGCTGAACATGCTAAAAACACGGAGTACATCCCGCTTCCTGAAAATCCAACCGAATTTGCCGAAGCACAGCTTGAATCTATTCGGAATTCTCAGGGAACGGAGCGCATCGCTGAAATTAGCAAAGAGATGAAGGAAGTTATGTTCGACCACGTCGGTGTTTTCCGCGTGGAAGAAGGAATGCGAACCGCTGTTGATAAGATCCGCGAATTGAAAGAACGTTTTAAGAATATCAAGCTCGATGACAAAGGTACCCAGTTCAATATGGAACTGTTGAATGCTTGGGAATTAAGCAATCTGCTGGATGTTGCAGAAGTGACTGCCGTTTCCGCGCTGAATCGGAAAGAAAGTCGTGGTGCACATGCCCGCGATGATTATCCTGAACGCGATGATGAAAAGTGGATGAAGCACACCCTTGCATGGCAAACCGAATATGGCATCAAGCTCGATTATAAAGATGTTATTTTCACTAAATATAAACCGAAGAAACGGGTGTACTAGGAGGATATGATGACTCAAGTAACCTTTAAACTCTTCCGCTATAACCCCGAAACGGATAAGAAACCGCATTACGATACTTTCCATTTGGAAGCGGAGCCGACCGATCGCGTGCTTGATCTTTTGGAAAAGGTCAAGGGCTATCATGATGGCTCGCTTTCCTTCCGTCGCTCGTGTGCACACGGTGTTTGTGGTTCGTGTGCGATGCGCATCAACGGTGCGAATCGTTTGGCATGTAAAACCCTTGTGCAAGATTTGGGGACAAACATGATTACGGTTGAGCCGATTTTAGGGATGCCCGTTTTGAAAGATATGATCGTAGACATGGACCCCTTCTTCGATCATTACAAATCGGTGATGCCTTATTTCATCAACGATGATCCCCCTCCCGCTCAGGAGCGTTTGCAGAGTATCGAAGAGCGTGAACGCTTTGATGAGACGACGAAATGTATTCTCTGCGGCGCTTGCACGACTTCTTGTCCCTCCTTCTGGGCGAACGATGAATATGTTGGTCCTGCCGCGATAGTGAATGCACACCGCTTCATTTTCGATAGCCGCGATAAGGGTGCTGCGGAACGCCTTGCTATTCTTAACGATGAATTTGGCGTCTATCGTTGCCGCACGATTTTCAACTGCACACTGGCTTGCCCACGTGATATTCAGATTACCCAGGCGATTGGTGAGGTCAAGAAAGCAATTGCAACAGGCAGTCTCGACTAAACGGAAAGTTTTTTTGAAAACAAAAGTAGGTCTCACTTCAGTGTGACCTACTTTTTTATTATGTCGCTATGCGTTTATATTTTATTTACGGTTGAGAAGTTATCCTGTGTTTTTTAGAAGACTGACTTCTCTCTTTCGAGTGAAGAAGTGAAATGATCACCAACCACTCATTGAAAGGAAAGACGGTGAAGCCGTAAGATAACCGCATGAATGAAACAGAAATCCCGCGCCCTCGCCTGAAAGTTTGGCTTGTGTCAATCCGGATTAGCAAGATTGCCGTACCTGCTAAGAAGGGTTTAGTGAACAAAAAACCACGGCATCGTGAAACACAAAAAACAGAGAAGCAAAAGCTGTTTCGGTAGCGAACATCTCTCGGAAGGAAACAGCATCAAAGGTGCTTTGCGTTTACTACGAATAGACCGGGCACAGTTCGGCGTATCAATAAGCACACAGCGTCTGATAAGCAAGGCTCAAGTCCATAAATTTTAGCGTTCGCCAAGCATCAGGAAGAAAAGACTACTTTGGCTGGTGAGCGACCACTGCTTAGAACTGGTCTCGCCAGCATCGCTCTTTGAGAGAGCGAAGTACCGGCACCGCAGGGTAAAAAAGTATCGACAACGTCCCCTGCTATGGCGCTTGGTTTAGCAAATTCTATTCTTCTACAAGCTGAGATACGCCTTGCACCTGTGTACCCTCTACAGGGTTACAAATAATCTCGCCTGACCACCATTGGGTCTCACTCAGGCAAAAATACGCTCTGAGATTGACGTACCGTCTAGCTTATTGTATCTCGTCTTTATTTGATTTTTTCTACTTTGAACAACTGATGAGCCCCAAAATGCCCCCCCAAGCGGGAGAAGTAGACGCGCATATAACTATTCTCTAATGCGCATCTGGTTGCTTGGCTCTGCTTCGGCAAGAAGTATTCGTTATTGCTGTGCACATACAAACCTAGTCGCCATACCTCCTCCAAATCGAGTACAATGAACTTGGTTTGCACCTTATCACCCCAAATAGCATCAAGGTCCTTCCGCCTTCCGGATGAGAAGGATAATGGCGAAGCCGGTCAAAGTCCGGCGCTGTCGCGCAACTGTAGGTTTAGTTAGTTTGATCGTTCCTGATTTCATTTGAAAATAAGCTATTCAACCAAGAACCACACAACTACTTAACTAAACAAGCCAGGTCGACCGCCTTGATTCGCAGCCACAAACCTCGCGCAAAGGAGATGGACCTGTATAAGATATTCAAATATCATCACACCTCCCCTGCCAATTGGTAGGGTTTTTTAATTCTAGCCTAAAGTGCAAAAATCAAATCAAAACTGGTCTTTTGGAATTTATGAGCTTACTTCGCCCCATTATGTAAAGCGTATTACCTAATCTGGACAAGCCAGAACCAAAAAATTTATAACACAAAGCGCACCAAAAGACACCAAGGTACACAAATTGTAAAATTCTTTTCTTTGAAACCTTCGTATCCTCGTGTTTAAAAAATCTTTGTTTTTTGTACAAGAACTTCACTGATAAGGTACTAACAATCTCGAAAATTAGGGATTCATTACGAAATACGCACTACGCAATATACTGCGAAAAAAATGGCGGGCTGATGGCACTCACCCAATCCATAACAGACTTGGAATGCAAAGCATATCCCTTGTTTGGCTTGCTGTTTAGTCGCTCGGTGAT
>JANTFU010000007.1 GCA_024763295.1 Anaerolineales bacterium | reverse complement strand
TAAAAGGAATAATGAATGCTCCAAGGGACGTTTTTTCTGCCTTTGGAAATGCTGAAGCCATTCCCTTAGCTGATGAAAGTGTTGATTTGGTTCTCACATCGCCACCGTATGCTGCTAACGCAATTGACTATATGCGTGCGCATAAATTTTCGCTCGTTTGGATGGGGTATTCTATTGATGATTTAAGTACTAGACGCAAAAAATATATTGGCGGTGACGCAATCGCTGACATAACTTTTGAAGACCTCCCTCCGAAAACAGCGCTGCTAATTGAAAAGATAGCAGCAGTTGATTTGAAAAAATCTCGAGTAATTCACCGCTATTATTCTGAAATGACACGCAACTTGCGAGAAGTTTTTCGTGTATTGAAGCATGATAAAGCAGCAATTTTTGTGGTCGGCAATTCTGTGATTCGGGGCATTTCAACGGATACGCAATTTTGTCTGGCTGAAATTGGTGAAACGATTGGCTTTGAAGTCCCGAAAATCGGTGAGCGCAACTTGGACAGAAATCGTCGTATGATGCCGGCTGGCAATAAAGTTAATAAAAACTCACAAATTCAACAGCGCATGCACAAAGAATATGTGATTGGTTTTTATAAGCCATAAAAGGAGAACATGATGAGTAATATGGCTGAACTGCGTCAACTTTATCATCAAGAAGTTTGCGAAAATATTATCCGTGTAAAACTCGGTGGCACGCTTGAATACCCAAATTTTGCTGATCGCAGTAGTAAAGCAAGTATAGAAATTGCATTAGGTATTTTAGATAGATTCGGTTGCGAAGCTCTTGACGGTGCTATTAAAGGGCAAACAACGGGCGGATTATTTGAAAAAATAACCAAGGAGTTTCTGCAAAGTTCTTTTGAATTGTTAGCACATTTGCGCCCTGGTCAGTGGGGATACTTTCTGAATGCAAATATTTCTGATTTTGACCAATATGAACATTTGGCGTATTTGTCGCAGCTTGCAAGCGCAGACAAAGATTTAGCGTCTGTACTCGGTGTTGGTTATATTGTGAAACCCGATATCGTGGTTGGGCGCGCACCTCTTAGCTTGGGTGACGTCAATCAATATCAAAATATTCTTTCAGCGGATGGTGTCGCTAAACTAACGCCTCTGTTGGAAGAAAACCATCAAGAAACGCGTCTATTGCTTCATGCCAGCATATCTTGTAAATGGACGTTGCGAAGTGATCGCTCGCAGAACGCGCGTACAGAAGCGTTAAATTTAGTGCGTAATCGAAAAGGAAATTTACCCCATATCGTTGCGGTTACCGCTGAACCTTTGCCAACTCGTATTGCTGCGTTGGCGCTCGGAACTGGTGATTTGGACTGTGTGTATCACTTTGCCTTACCGGAATTGCTTGACGCGGTTAGCGATGTATCTGAAGATCAATTAGAAATGTTGCATGGAATGGTCGATGGACGAAGATTGCGCGATATTAGCGATTTGCCGTTCGACTTAGCAATTTAGCTCGGAAAAAACAAACATTTTACTGACTACACAGACCACTGATTACCGTTTCCCGGAGCCTTTATGAAAAATCACTTTTACCTCGGACGCCACCTCGACAACCCTCAAGCCGAACCCAGCGACAAACCGCTTACTTACGACCCCGCCGATCTGACCACACATGCCATTGTCACCGGCATGACCGGTTCGGGGAAAACGGGCTTGTGTGTGACTCTGCTCGAAGAAGCCGCGCTGCAAAATATCCCCGCGTTGATTATTGACCCGAAAGGGGATTTGACGAACCTCCTGCTTCATTTTCCCGATTTAGCGCCACAGGATTTTCAGCCGTGGATTGACCCTGAAACTGCCCGCCGCGCGGGCGTGAGCGTTGAACAATCCGCCGTCGAAACCGCTCGTATATGGAAAGAGGGTCTCGCCAAATGGGGCATGGATTCAGCCCGCGTGCGTGCCCTTAAAAACGCCGCCCAATTTTCGATCTTCACCCCCGGCTCTGATGCGGGCATTCCGGTCAGTGTCCTGTCATCGCTTGCTGTTCCCGACCTCGATTGGCGTGAAAACCGTGAACTTTTGCGCGAGAAAATTGCCAGTACTGTTACTGCGCTTTTGGGCTTAATCGGCAACGAAGATGTAGACCCGCTCCAATCGCGCGAGCATATTTTGCTCTCGCACATCTTCGAGAATGCCTGGAGCAAAGGCAAAAGCCTCGACCTGACCGAACTCATCCTCCAAACTCAAACTCCGCCCTTCGACAAACTCGGCGTACTGCCGCTGGATGCCTTTTTCCCTGCGAAAGACCGCACTGCGCTTGTCATGCGCCTGAACGCCATTCTTGCCTCGCCCTCCTTTGAAACGTGGCGCGAAGGCCAAGCCCTCGACATCCCCGATTTGCTCTACACACCAGATGGTCGTCCGCGCCATAGCGTCTTTTATCTCGCGCATCTCAGCGAGACCGAGCGCATGTTCTTCACAACGCTCTTGCTGACCTCCGTCGAAACCTGGATGCGCACACAAGGCGGCACAAATTCGTTGCGCGCCATCGTCTACATGGACGAAATTTTTGGTTACCTCCCGCCGCAGAAAAATCCGCCCTCCAAGCAGCCGCTGCTGCGTTTGCTCAAGCAGGCGCGTGCTTTTGGCGTCGGGCTGATGCTCGCCACGCAAAACCCTGTCGACGTTGATTACAAAGGTCTCTCGAATGCCGGAACGTGGTTTATCGGCAAACTTCAAACCGAACGCGATAAGGAACGCCTGCTCGAGGGTCTCGACAGTGCTACGGGACATCTCAACCGCCAAGCCTACAACAAACTCATTTCCAGCCTCGGCAAACGCGCCTTCATTTTGCACAATGTCCACGACAAGCAGCCCTCGCTCTTCCGCACGCGCTGGGCGATGAATTATTTGGCGGGACCAATGACGAGAACGCAGATTCCTGCCTTGAACGATCTCGCCGGCGCGAGTTGGGATTTAGCGGAAGCGGATGTGATGGCGGCAGATTTGTCCACAACGGCACCCCAGACTGAATCTACGAGTGATACGCTCTCAAGTTATCAGCCTGTTTCCGTTAAGCGGACATCCCCGCGCCGCCCGCAGCGACGCCGCGTGATGACCGCGTCTGACGGTGCTACGCAAGCCCGTCCCGCTATTCCAACGGGCATCGGCGAATATTTTCTGCCGTTTAACCTGAGCCTGATGGAAGCCTTTGAACTCGCGCGTCGACCGCTGGGCGCAGACGCCGAGCAGATCGGGATGCGCTATCGCCCAACCTTGTTGGCAGCCGCGACGGTTCGCTTTCTCGACCGGAAATATGGCGTGGACAGCGAAGTGAAACGCGCTGTTTTGGTGCCAAACCCCGATCCGCGCGGCGTGGTGCGCTGGGACGATTATGCGGGCAAGGACATCGATTTGAAGATGTTGGGCAAAGTGCCTGCGCCGCAATCACGTTTTGTTGCTTTGGGTGCGCCCTTTGATCAAAAGACCGTTTTGAACGCCATCCAACGCGATTTCAAGGATTGGTTGTATCGTGCGGTCAGTCTGAAGGCGCGTGCGAACGTGACTCTGAAAATTTACGCGGGACCTGACGTTTCAAAGTCGGAATTCATGCGTCTGTGTGCAGATGCCGCGCGCGAAAAACGGGATATTGAGATTGATAAGCTGAGTGACCGTTATGAACGCAAACTCGATACGCTCGAAAATCGCTTGAAACGCGAAGAACGTGAATTGAAACAGGATGAAGAAGAACTTGCCGACCGCAAAATGGAAGAGATGGGCACACATGCTGAGAATGTGTTGAGCCTTTTCTCAAGACGCCGCCGACGAATGACGACTTCGCTGACGAAGCGCCGCCTGACTCAGCAAGCCAAAGCGGATGTAGAAGAATCGCTCGATGCCATTGACGACCTTGAAGAGCAGATCGAAAAGCTGGAAGCCGAGTTAAAGCAAAAGCTGGACGAGATTAACGACCGCTGGGGTGAGATCGTCAACGAGATCAGCGAAGTGACCCTGACACCGACCAAGACGAATATCTTTGTCGATGAGTTCGGTGTGGCGTGGATGCCGTATTATTTGGTTGAAACGGGCGGCGAGACGGTGGAAGTGCCGGCGTTTGGATAAATGCGTATTCCGTGTTGCGTAATGATTTTGCGAGGAGCGGAGCGACGAAGCAATCTTATGGAATCTGGCATGTACTGCATTCGATGAGACTGCTTCGGCGGTAAAGCTGCCTCGCAGAATCATGCAAAGTTTAGAGGTAAATAATGGTTTGGATTATTGTTGCGTTAATTATTTGGGGCTTTGTCCACTCGTGGACGGCATCGCTTTCGTTCAAGGCTTTTTTTGAAAAGACTTTTAGCTCAGGCGCGATGCGTTTTTATCGCTTGGCGTACAATATTTTTGCGGTCATTAGCTTCTTGCCGGTTTTAGCTTTGGTTAAAATTTTGCCCGACAAAACACTCTACACCGTCCCTGCGCCGTGGATGTATCTTTTTCTTTTGGGGCAGCTTGTCGCCGCAGTCGGGGAAGTGGTTGGTGTTTTGAGTACAGATGTTTGGTCTTTTGCAGGGCTACGGCAATTGGTCTCGCATCCACATCTGGATGATGGAAAATTGGTCGTGAGTGGCTTGTACAAATATATCCGCCATCCACTCTATACCTTTGGCTTGCTCTTCATCTGGCTTACGCCCGTGATGAGCGTCAATACGCTCACGCTTTACATCGGCGCGACGATCTATATTGTCATTGGCGCGTATTTTGAAGAGCGTAAGTTGCTGCGAGAGTTTGGAGAAGCGTATGCAGCCTATAAAGAAAAAACGCCGATGTTGCTCCCAACTTTTTGGTAGACATATTTTCCTCGTGATATACTGAATTTATGGAAATTGCCTACATCACCTGTCCCGAAGCGATTGAAGAAAAACTCGAGCGGAAGCATAATCTTCGCCTTCGTGAAGCGCGTCAGGTTTTGTTGAATGAGCCGCGCATCCGTTTTGTTGAGCGTGGACATGTTGAAGGCGAAAACCTGTATGCTGCTTTAGGGCAAAGCTATGGTGGAAGGTACATTATCGTCTTTTTCATTTATAAGCCGAACGAGCAAAGCGCCATGATTATTAGTGCACGCGATATGAGCCGCAAAGAGAGAAAATCTTATGAAAAAAAATAATAATTTTTCAAATGCAAAGTCCTACGAAGAAATGGGTGAGTTCTGGGACGAACACGACCTGACCGATTACGATGATCTCGAAAATCCTGATGTTTCTTTTCGTATTACTTGTGCTGTGCCAATCGCCGAAAACCTCTTTGCTTCACTCGAAAAGCAGGCAAAGAAAAATGGCGTTGATATTGAGACACTCATTAATCTTTGGTTACAACAAAAGCTTTATGAGGAAACGCAGGAGGCGTAAGCTTGATTGTCAATTTGGGGATGAGTGCGACATAGAGAGAGCCAATCTTATTACTTCAACTACATATTTCGTAATGCGTATTGCGTAAAAAACTGCCAAATTAAGAAATACGAAATACGCATTACGCTTTTCACTTTCCACTTCCCACTTTATAATCCATCCCTATGGTAAGACAACCATCTCAAACCAATTCCTACGTCACGCTCGCCACGCAAGCCTTTTCCGCGTTGCTGGGTGGCGTGCTTGTTTTCTTCGTGTCCATGTTAATCTGGACGCTTGGCTACCAACTCGTCAATGCCGGGCACATCTTTCCCGGTGTCTCGGTCGCGGGCGTTGATCTTTCGGGTATGAGTCCGGCACAGGCAGCCGTGACGCTTAATAGTCGGCTTTCATTCCCTTATACCGGACAAATTTTGCTGCGTGATGGAGAGAAGCTGTGGGTTGCCTCGCCTGCCGAATTGGGCATGGTTTTTGATGCGACGGCATCTGCCCAAGCTGCGTATGCGATTGGGCGCACGGGCGGGCTTTTTGGCGCCTTTGCCGATCAACTCGATGCGCGCCGTAGTGGTTTGCAGGCTGATGCGGTTGTCGTACTCGACCAAAATGTGACCTACACTTATTTGCAGCGTCTTGCGGCTGAAATTGACCAGCCGCCGATCGAAGCCATGCTTGAAATTCAGGGCACGGATGTTGTTGCCCAACCGGGGCAAGTCGGGCGTTATCTAAATGTCGATTCGACGTTGATTGCGCTCAATAATCAGCTCAAAACCTTCCGTGATGGGGAAGTAAATCTCTTCATCGACGAGACGCAGCCCGAATTGCTTGATGTCTCTTCTCAAGCGGATGCCGCGCGGCGGATATTGAGTGCGCCCCTGACCCTAATCTTGCCCGGTGCCAACCAGCAGGATCCCGGTCCCTGGAATTTCGACGTGCAAACCGTCGCGAATATGATCGTGGTACAGAAAATCAGCCAAGATAACGGTACCCAACTGGAGGTCACGCTCGATCCGACAACCTTGGACGATATCCTGCAAGATATCGCCGCCCAAGTTGATCGTTCCGCCGAGAATGCGCGCTTTATCTTCAATGACGAGACCCGCCAACTCGATTTGCTGCGTCCCGCTGTGACGGGGCGCAGAGTCGATCTGGATGCCAGCAAAGTCGTCATTCACGACCAGATATTGGCGGGAGCACATCAAATCCCGGTACAGGTCATTTCCGATGAGCCGGAGATAACAGATTACGCCACAGCAGCCGATTTAGGCATCACCGAACTCGTCCGTGCTGAGACATCCTATTTTTACGGCTCCAGCGCAGAACGCATTCAAAATATTTCAGCGGCAGCATCTGCTTTTCATGGTGTTTTAATCGCCCCCGGCGAAACTTTTTCGATGGCGAGTATGCTTGGCGATATTAGTCTTGAAAACGGTTACGCCGAAGCGCTCATCATCTATGGCGGACGTACCATTAAGGGCGTTGGCGGTGGTGTTTGTCAGGTCAGCACCACGCTCTTCCGCACGGCGTTCTTTGCGGGCTTCCCGATCAATGAACGCCATTCGCACGCTTACCGCGTTTATTATTACGAGCAGAGTGCCAGCGGCGCAAGAGACCCACAATTGGTGGGCTTAGATGCGACGGTTTATGTGCCGGTGGTTGATTTTAAATTTACCAACGATACGCCCTACTGGCTGCTAATGGAAACTTACACCGATGCTGCCGGACGCAACCTGACGTGGAAGTTCTACTCTACCTCTGACAATCGCGCCATCGATTGGACAACAACCGGACCCATTAACACGGTTGAAGCACCCAAACCGCTTCTGGTTGAAAATGAAGAACTCGGCAAAAACGAAGTTCGTCAAGTCGATTGGGCGGCTCAAGGCGCCGATGTTTCGATCACACGCACTGTTTACCGTGATGGCGGCGTGCTTTTTAACGACGTCTTCAACACCCATTACGAACCTTGGCAAGCCGTCTGCGAGTATGGTCCCGGCACCGAAGATGCCGAAAAACAAATGAAAAAAGCGGGGATTTGCCAATAAGGGGCAAGTTTCAGGTTGTAACTGGCAAGCCTAAAGTCTTAGGTCTAAAATCTAAAATCTGATAAAATACCGCCTTGAATAGGAGATAAACAACTATGTTAAAGCAAGATTTACTTGAAATTCTACGCTGCCCCGCCTGTGTGCGTGAAAAAGAAGGGCTGCTCACCGTCGAAAAAGAAAGTTGGCTCGTCTGTCAGGATTGCGACCGCAAATACCCGATTGTTGATGACATCCCCGTGATGCTGATTGACGAAGGCGACAAGTGGACAGCCACCGCCGTTGCCGACTTGCCCGTCCCGCCGCCCGAACCCAAATAAGTTTGGATACCCTGCTTGTCGACCTCACCAGTGGGGATGACCTCCGCGCTGAAGCTGCTTTACATCGGCTTGTCGCTTTAGGTGCCAAAGCCCAGCCTGCTTTGCGTGAACTCGCTACCTCCGCCGACGCTGAAAAGCGTTGGTGGGCAATTAGCACCTTAGCGCAAATGGAAGATGTGGATGTGGATATTCTGATCGCTGCTCTGAAGGATGAAAGCCTCGAAGTGCAGCAATCTGCCGCATTAGGACTGGCGCAACACCCGCACCCGAAGGCTGTTCCCGCGCTGCTGGGCTTACTGCCCAACTCCGACGGAATCCTCCGCAATCTGGCAATGAACGCGATTGTCAGCCTCGGCGCAGATGCAGTTCCCGAACTGCTGAACTTCCTCGAAACACATCCCGAACCCGATTCTGCACGCCTGAGCGCCGTTCGTGCGTTGGCTACAATCGGCGACACGCGCGCTATCCCTGCCCTGATGGCAGCCCTCGAAGAATCCGCCTTAATTGCTCATTGGGCGGAAGAGGGACTGGTCAAACTGGGCTTGGATATGGTCTACATGAAATTAGAATAACAACCACGATATTTACGTCGCAAGGTAAACCTATGGAAGAAAAGAAAAAAACCGACATTAAAAGTCTCGTCAAGCGTATCCCTTTGGGTATACTCATTACCTGGGTAGTTGCAATTGTCTTGGCGGTTGTTGGTTACAACTTGATACAAAATTTTGTCAAAAGCATGACAATGGTCAACTTGCCGGGCGTGGCGCTTGTGGATACCCCGCAAAATACGCCTGCCCCGGGCGAAGGAGCCGCTCCGACTGCCGAACCTGATATTGCAGTAGAAGGCACAACCTACGCCACTTGGGACGGTGCCAGCCGTGTCAACATCCTTTTCCTCGGCGTCGACGCGCGTGACCTTGAAAGTGATGCCCCGCGCTCCGATACGATGATTGTCTTCACCATTGATCCGCAAACCAAAACCGCTGGAATGCTCTCTATTCCGCGCGATATGTGGGTGGATATTCCGGGTGGTTTTGGCTACGGCAAGATCAATACCGCGATGGCGCTTGGGGAGCAATATCAGCTACCGGGTGGTGGTCCGGGACTTGCGGTTAAAACCGTAGAACAATTTTTGGGTGTGCCGATCCAGTATTATGGCACGATCGATTTCCATGCTTTTGAAGAAGCCATTGACGCGATGGGCGGTCTCTATATGTGTGTCGATCAGAAATTCAAGATCGATCCGATCGGTCCCAAACCGCCGGAGCCTTTTAATAAGGGCTGCGAAATTCGTTATGGTTATCAGGTTTTGGCGTATGCCCGTGATCGCAAGACCACGCAAGGTGGAGATATAGATCGCGCTAAACGTCAACAACAGGTTATCATGGCGTTGCGTGACCAAATTTTGTCACCGTCGAATTTTGATGACATGATGCGCATGGCACCTGATATTTATCGCGAAGCCTCGGCTGGACTGACAACGAACATGTCTTTTGAAGATATGCTTAAATTGGCAGCTTTGGCAACCCAAATTGATGTTAGCCAAATTAAGCAAGGCGTTATCAATTACGACATGGGCATTCTTGACACCTCCCCTGACGGACTTTCGATTTTGAAACCCATCCCCGATCAGATTCGTGTTTTGCGCGATGAAATCTTTTTCAATGGCGGTGTGCGTAGCCCCATGGCAACCGGCGATACGGTCTCGTTGATGCGAGCAGAAGGCTCGCGCGTCAACTTGCTCAACGGCGCTTACGGCATTGTCGAAGCGAATGACCTCGCAGCGCGCTCGCAGGTTTATTTTTCGGAGCAAGGGATGAATGTAGTAGGAATTGGCAGCGCAGACCGCTCGTATGACCGCACAACGGTCGTCTTGCATAAAGCCGATTTGTATACCTTGCGCTACATCTTTGAACTGGTTCAGGCGAACACGACCCAGCAGGTTGTCTTCAGCTTTGACCCCTCTGCTGGTGCCGATGTGGAAATTATGCTCGGCAACGACTGGGCGTTGGGCGGTTTGGTGCCGCCGCCATAGTTTTGAGCAGCTAGCCGTTCGTTTATAGAGATTAAAAAAGAGACAGCCATTCGAAGATGACTGTCTCTTTTTAGTTTTTAGCCTTGCTTTAGCCGCCGTTTCCGGCGGCGTGTCTTCGCGTTATTTTTTCGCCGAGATAATAATGCTTGTCACTTATCACTTTCAGCGCACCGCTTTCATCACGGCTTCTGAAAACGCAAGCGTAAGCCGCCCCAATAATGATTTCCGGCTGCATCTTGGCAGGGTGGGGCACTCAGGTTCACAACCGCAGTGCTACCGCTTGCCAAGCGTAGCGCATAACTTTGGTTGGGTTGCATCGTGAAATCTGCGTAGCCCATGCCAAGTTCCGGTTTGAGACCGGTAAAGAAGTGCTCTTCATTGCCGTCCCACTCGACGATCACCTCTGCCCCCGCAATCGGCTTTTGGAGGGCATCCGTTACGAAGACCATCAGCAGCCCCTCAGAAAGATTCTCGCTGCATACTTCATCTTGCGTCATCAAAACATAAGGCGCGCTTACCGTTGGGATGGCGGTGGACGTCGGCGCAGGTGTGATGGTGTTGTAAGGCACGTCTGTTGGCGTGCTAATCGGCACATCCGGGTCTTCTTGCGCTGTCTCTTCATGGGCGTCTGTTTTTGCGGCAACGATTAGCGTGACTGTGCTGGTAACTTTTGGCGTTTGGCTGGGTTTTGGGGTTGCGCTTGGCGCGGTTTCGGCAGCGCGTTGCGCTGTTTGCAGAGCGGCGGCAAGGTTGGCGAGACTCTCGCTTTCAGTCATTTTTTCGTTGGCAAGTTCACGCTGAGCCTGGATGGTGAGCGCTTCTACAGGGTTTTCGTCTGCTAATGTAGCAAGGCGGCTTTGGGCGCGTTGCAGATCGCCTGTTGCGGCATAGGCTTGGGCGATGACCACGCGGTAGGCATCTTTGAAGTCTGCGCGCAGGATGTCGGGGGAGGTAACGGTATAGGCTTGTGGGGCGATTCCCCATGAGATAACGAGACCCAGCCCAAATCCGAGCGCGATTCCAATTAGTAAATGCCAGGGGATGCGTTCTCTGCTCACGGGATGGATTCCTCTAAGGCTGGTTGCCAATCTTCGATTTTATCCATTAAAAATTGGACGCGTTCGCTCTCCTGTGGGCTGTAGGCGGCGTTTTTGAGGCTTTCTGCCAGAATTTGGGCAGGATGCGCACTCCCCAGCAATCCAAGCTGACGGGCGGCGAGGGCGAGGTCGTTTGTTCCCTGATAGGTTTCTGCGACCATGAGAACGTATTCGTTTTTGTATTCGGGGGCGAGGGTGTCTGGGGTGGTGTTGGTATATTGGACAGGGGCAATGCGCCAGCCGTAGAAAAGACCGGCAATGAGACCTAACAAGGCAATGAGCAGAGTTTGCAACCAACGAGACATGGGGTGTTTGGATTTTTGTAGCTTTAGGTGCCGTCCCCACCGCCGAGGACGGCGGCGGGAGCAGAAAATAAAAATGTCTGGGCAGGAACCGGCGGCACCCGGAGCGACCTCCGTACCGTTGCTTCCTCTCGGACCTGGCGGGGTTGAGAGGCTTCCGCCGCGCCGGACTGCCCAGACCGTGCAAGGATACCTGATGTGGGAGGGAGTGTCAATGTGATTTTTGCATCAAAGTCTTTGCCGGGGAGATGTTTTTTTATTGTTTCGTGCGCGCTTGCATCCCATATTTGCGCAAGTCACGGTAGTTCCAGCGCACAGCCCAAATTCGCATGGCGGCTTCGAGTTGGATTTTTAGCGACATCTTTGATGTGCCGAATTGTCTGTCTGCAAAATAGATCGGCACTTCGCCAAACCGGTACCCCAAACTGTATGCGATATAAACCATTTCAACGAGAAAAACGTAGCCGTTCGATTGAATGCGCTCGAGCGGCATCCCTTCGAGGGTTTCGCGACGCCATAAGCGGTAGCCCGTGGTGACATCCCTTAATCGAAAGCCGAGTATTGTGCGTGCATAGAAGTTGCCGAAGGCAGAAAGCCACTTGCGCCACAGGGGCCAATGGGCGTCTACGCGCCCGCCGGGCACATAGCGCGAGCCAAGTACCACATCGCGGTTTTTGAGCATTTCAGCCATTTCGACGAGGCGTTCGGGGTCATGTGAGAAATCGGCGTCCATCTGACCAATCACGTCTGCACCTTGTGCGAGGGCATGTTGAATACCGCTGATGTAAGCGGTTCTTAATCCCAGTTTGCCTGCTCGGTGCATTACTTCCACTTTTGCCGGGTTTTCTTTGGCGAGTTGGTCGGCAATTTCTCCTGTGCCGTCAGGACTCTTATCGTCTACGACCAAAACTTTGATGTCGAGAGGTAAAGAAAGTAAAGCGGAGACCAATTTGGGTAGGTTCTCCGCTTCGTTATAGGTGGGGATGATAATTGTGATTTGCAAGGGGTGCCTTATTTTTTTAGACGGGTCAACTCCGCTTTGAGTTGGTCTGCGGTTTGGAATTTGCCGCCGCAAGAGGGGAGTTGGGCGGTCTTGATGGCGAGCCGATTGGGCCAGTTGGTTGCTTGATCTCGGTCGCGGATGGGGTAGAAGTAGTCTAACGATTGGTTCAGACGGCTGACAATCTTTTCGCTTAGCGAACTCATCTGCGCCGGTGCTACGGAAAGAACAAAATCGGTTGCAGTCAAATGTCCTAAAAATCCTCCGGTGTTGCCGATTTCGCGCATAGCATTCAATATCATCAGACTCACAGCACGCAATACGTCATCTGAAGCGACGAAGCCATACAGTTCACGGAATGATTGCAGATTTTCAAGCGAAACGATTAATAAACCCTTCTCTTGTTTTTTTATGCATTCTTCGAGATGTTCATCAACCAGCGTGCCTTCCGGTAAACCGCTCACGGGATTGGTTAGTGAGCCTTGTCCTTTGCGCTCAAGCGAGTTGCGGACGCGCAGGCGTAATTCCTGCACATCGAAGGGCTTGGTGATGTAATCATCTGCCCCGAGTTCAAGCCCGTGGAGGCGGTCGGCACGATCTCGTTTTTCGGTTAGGAAGATGATCGGGATGCTGTCGGTGCGGCGATCGCTGCGTAAGCGACGCGCAACTTCGTAGCCATCAATGTCCGGCAAACGAATATCAAGAATAACTAAGTCCGGCTGTTCGGTTTGGCCGGTTTTTACGCCATCTTCACCCCAATTGGCGATAAAAACCTCATAACCCTGAACGCCAAAATACGCATTAAGCATTTCGGCGACATCAGTGTCATCTTCTACGATTAGGATTTTTGCTTTGGAGTCTGCCACTTTAAGCTCTCTGGTGGTTACGAATTAAGCGGTTCTTTTTGGATAACGAACTCACAAACATCGTCGCCCATGGCGTGACATTTCGATTCGTTGACACGGAATTCGTTGCCACCGGAAATCCACTTCAGACCTTCCTGCAAGAGACCGGTTGCGATGAAGCAAACCGGTTTGTCGGCATCTGTGCGTCCCCAACATACGGGGCAGCGATGGATGGTATAGATAAATTCGGAATCTTTTTCTTCCACCGTGGTTGTTTGATCACTCACTTGTGAAAAGATTTTTGCCATCGCAGGGAGACCGATGCGCAATTTCGCCTGCAAAGGTAGAACTTTGAAGGCGAGGTCACCAACACCGGCAAGGGCTCCGAAATCTTTCAAAGCATCCGAGAAGGTCGCGCGTCCGGCACGCAGCGCAAGCCCACGTCCACCGCGCGGTCCGTACATATCTTCCAGGGCGATCCCTAGAGATGAAAGTTCGGAAAAGTTGAAGCCTTTTTCCAAGTTATCGGCAGGATAGCCGTCAATATATTTGGGTAAACCGGCGAGGTTAAGAATGGCATTCAGCCCATTGCGCCCCATGACGTCTTCAAGTGCCTTGATGGTAATTAGCCCAAATTTATTGGGATAGAAAAATTCGCTTTCTGGAACAGGACTCATGCTGGCTCCCTTAGATCAGTTTTTCGAGGTCTTCGACGGCACGGCGCATGTCAAGGAAAATCAAGCCGAGTTTCGCTTTTTCGCTGGCTAAGGCTGTAAGCACAGCTTCTTCCCCGACAGCCATGAGTACAACAAAGCCGCTTTCGCCCTTGATGTACACTTGCTCAAGTTCTCCACGCCCCAATTCACTGGCAATCCGTTCGCCCAGCGATAGCATTGCGGCAGACATTGCCGATACGCGGTCTTCTTCAATATCTTGCGGAAGAGCGGATGCAATACTTAAACCATCCACGCTGACGATTGCTGAGGCTTCAATATCAGGGGATGAAGCCTGCATTTCACGCAGGCGGTCAACCATTTGTTTTGTGCGCGATTGAGACAAAAGAACCCTCCGTATTTATGTCGGCAATTACTCTAAAGAGGAAATATTGCCTTTATTCATTGAAATTTTATCTGTAAAACGATAATGAAATATACTAAGCAAATTTAGCACAGGGGGGAGGATGTGTCAAGTTGGGGGCTATTTTCACACTTCGATGACCTTACAGAAACTTTACAACGCAATATTTTTTTTTGGTGAAAAATATTTGTACAGCACTTCCCTACGAAGCGGCTTGGAAAGCGCTAATCAGCGCAAATTAGTGGAGATTGGCGCAACTTCGCGATTAGTAGAATTCTGGCATCACGTTTTTGTCTACGAACGTATCCAAATTTCTAGGCTTGCATCCTCGCTCGCGATAGAGTATCCTTGCGTGTGGGAGTGGTTAAGTCCCGGTGGGCTTCCCGGTCTTCAACATCGGTGACGGGTCGCGTTGCGAGCCGTGGTGGGTTCGACTCCCATGCACTCCCGCCTCGTTGAAACGTGAAGCGCTAAAGGTGATTTATACACTTTACGCTTCACGTTTTGTTATTATGAGAGAAAATATGTCCGAAACTGAGATTTTTACTCAACTGGTTCAATCCGTTTTCACGGTTGAAAGCATTATGCTTGGGGATACCAAACGCGGATACGTCGTCCGTTACAGCGGCAAACTTCACGCCGCCGATTCAGCGCTCGCCTACGACCAACTTGCGGACGCGCTCGCGCCCTATGCTTTGGTTCCGCTATTTGAATTGATCGACGACAAGCAATATGTCACGCTCGTCCGCGAAGCGCCTAAGCCTGACGCTGGCAACCCATCCCGCAACCTGATTTTCTTCATTGCCACCCTCATCAGTGTACTTTTTACCGGCGCAATCTTTGAATCCACGCTGCCTGAAACCGCCGGCTTTTTTGACCTTTTGCAAGATGCCCTCGTGCATATCTGGCGCGGTTTTCCCTTTGCTGCCAGCCTGCTTAGTATTTTGTTGGCGCACGAATTCGGGCATTATCTGATGGGACGCCATCATAAAACTACCGTTACCTTGCCCTTCTTTTTACCGTTGCCCTATCCGCTCAGCATTTTAGGGACGCTTGGTGCGGTCATACAGATGAAAGAACGTCCCAAAAACAAGCGCACTCTTTTTGATATTGGGGTTGCGGGACCGTTGGCGGGTTTGGTTGTTGCCATTCCGGTTTTGTTGTATGGGTTATCGCTATCCAAGCTCTCGGTGCTTTCTGGACAAGGCATGCTCGAAGGCAACTCCATTCTCTATTTGTTAGCAAAGTTCGCCGTTTTTGGGAAATGGTTGCCTGAACCCGTTTCGTATGGCAATTTGCCGCCTTTCCTTTATTGGATACGCTATATTTTTACGGGGGCGCCCTCGCCTATCGGCGGGTTGGACGTTCAGGTTCATAATATCGCTTGGGCTGGTTGGGCAGGGTTGCTGGTCACCTCGCTGAATCTGATTCCTGTTGGCACGCTCGACGGGGGGCACATTTTCTATGCGGCACTCGGTGACAAAGCCAAGAAGTTTACGAACATCATTTTTGCAATCATGCTAGTGCTTGGTTTTTTCTGGGAAGGTTGGTGGCTTTGGGTGGTTATGCTCTACTTCCTTGGGCGTCATCACGCTGTTCCACTCGACCAATTCACTGAATTAGACCCGGTTCGTAAACGACTTTCTATACTTATGCTGATTATTTTTATTCTCGTTTTTATCCCTGTTCCGTTGGTGCTCTATGGCTAAAAAAGTTGTTCTGCTCCTTTTCATACTCCTGCTTACGGCTTGTGGACAAAATGCAGCACCCGTTGCCACGCCGACCAAAATCCCCGCTACATCCACACCAAAACCGCAGATTACGCCCACGCCGACTTTCGCCAGTCAGATTGATTTGAAAGAAGCCGATCTTGATGGCGTTCAAATTAGCGTTTGGCATAGCTGGTACGGCGCACCGCAAGCGCTCTTTGATATGCAGGTCGCAGCCTTTAATGAAGAAAACCCTTACGGGATTAACGTCAGCGCAGCCTATCAGGGCAGCTATAACATGCTTTTCAACGCAGTGGACGAAGCACTCGTTGCCGGAACGACCCCGGATTTAGTCGTGGCACTCCCTGAACAAATTTCGGTTTGGCACGAGGCGGATGCCGTTAACGACCTGACCCCATACCTGCTCGACCCAGACTGGGGCATGACCGTTGCCGAACAGGATGACATTCCCACAGTTTTTCTTGCTCAAGATCAGCATGATGATGGCTTGCTCGCGTTGCCGGCGCAGCGTACAGCCCGTTTCCTGCTCTATAACGCGACCTGGGGCGAAGAACTCGGCTTTGGCAATGCTCCAACGGATTTTGACGACTTCCGTAAGCAAGCTTGTGCCGCGAATTTGTCCATGCGTGCTGACGAAGATCTCGAAAATGACGGCAAAGGCGGCTGGATTGTTGATGACGACAGTACAACGGTTTTAGCTTGGCTTTACGCTTTTGGCGGTACGCCTTTAAATGAAGCAGGGGACTACGAGTTTTTGACTGATGAAAATATTGCCACCTTCCGCGAGATCAAGGCGCTCTATGACGATGGCTGTGCTTGGCTTTCAACTGCCAACACGCCCTACGAGCAATTCGCCACGCGCAAAGCGCTCTTTATCACCGCCAGCATGGAAGAGTTCAACGACATCACGCGCACCTTCGCGGAGACAGGCAGCCGCGATGACTGGCTGGTAATCCCGTTCCCGGGAACGGAAGAAAGCGTAGTGGTGGCGTCCGGAGCGTCGTACACGGTTTTGGCAACGGAAGATGCTGAAGCCTTAGCCTCGTGGCTTTTCGTTAAATGGCTGCTCGCGCCCCCTCAGCAAGCCAAATGGGTGAAGAGTACCGCTCTTTTCCCCTTGAGAATTTCTGCGCTGGACGAACTTTCTGATTACGAAGCATCCAATCCGCATTGGCGGCAGGCGGTCGATCTGCTGAGTGATGTTGAAATCCAGCCTCGGTTGGCATCTTGGCGTCAGATGCGGCTCGTGCTTGGTGATGGCTGGGAGTATATTTACCGCTATAATACACAAGAGGGGTCTGTCTCAGCGATTTTGGCGCTGATGGACAAAACGGCTGAAGATTTGAGCGATTAAGGAGTTCTTATGAAGCGTATTGGTGTGTTGACGGGCGGCGGCGATGCCCCGGGGCTGAATGCCGTGATTCGAGCAGTGGTGAAGACCGCCATTAATAGCTATGGTAGTGAAGTTTTTGGTTACCGCGATGGTTTTGATGGTTTTTTAGATGTCGCCGGCAGGGTTTCGCTGAATTACGAAACTGTGCGCGGTATTTTGCCGCGCGGCGGCACGATTTTGGGCACTGCCAATCGTGGCAATCCCTTTGCGCGTGAAGTTGAACGCAACGGTGAGATTGTGATTGAAGACGTTTCGGATGAAATTGCTGCTGCGATTAGGCGTGAGGCGTTGGATGCGCTGATTGTTATTGGCGGTGATGGTACGCTGCGGATTGGTTTGGAGCTTTTTGAAAAGGGGGTGCCTGTCATCGGTGTGCCTAAAACCATTGACAATGATGTCGGCGGGACGGAAGTGACCTTTGGGTTTGATACCGCGCTCAATACGGCGACCGAGGCAATCGACAAGCTGCACACAACCGCAGAATCCCATCATCGGATTATGGTACTTGAGTTGATGGGGCGCGATGCGGGCTTTATTGCGTTGCATTCGGGCGTAGCTGGCGGCGCAGATGTGATTCTGATTCCTGAAATCCCGTTCCGCTATGATGCGATTTTGCAAAAAGTGAATAAGCGAGTGGAGAGTGGGCGTCACTTTAGTATTATTGCTGTTTCTGAAGGAGCAAAAGCGATTGACGGAGAGCAGGTCATTGCACGAGCGGGCAATGCAGTCTATGTGCCACGTTTGGGCGGAATCGCGCAATTGGTTGGACAATACCTCGAAGAATATTCGGGACAAGAAACGCGTGTAACGGTGCTTGGGCATATTCAGCGCGGCGGTTCGCCGACGCCCTTTGATCGCTGGTTGGCAACTCGGTATGGTGCCGCGGCGGCTCGTCTTGCCGCCAAGGGCGGCTTTGGGCGGATGGTTGCCTTACGCAATGGTGTTGTGACCGATATTAGCCTCGCGGATGCTCTTGCCGTCCCCAAACGAGTGGATGTGCATGGGGATGCCGTCCGTACTGCGCGGGATGTTGGCGTTTCGTTTGGGGATACACTCTAACGCTTATGGATAAATGAGTGACTCCACCTGATTGACTGACAAAACTATTTGGACACTTTTTCACCACTGAGACCACAGAGCGCACAGAGTTTTTGAGAAAAAGGAGAGAAAAACAAAGACGAAATGCCCCAAAAGGCTTCAAACTCTCATGCTGCTCTCGCTTTTTCTCTCTTTTTTTAAACTTTCTCCGTGTTCTCTGTGAACTCTGTGGTGAAGTTTTGAGATTTGTCAGGCAACCAGGGCAGGCGACATAAATATCGCGCTACGTTTTACTAGATTGCTTTTGCCCGATTACTTATTTACAAAGGCAGTCAAAATTCTAACGCGAAAAGGACGAAAAGCGCGAATACTTTAAATATTTTTCGCGTTTTTCGCTAAATTTGCGGCTTTCGCGTTAGAAAAAAGTGAAACAGTACTCGTTGTGAAATATATTGATGTGAATGGTCAATATTTGGTAGTGCGGTGAGATTATCTCCTACCTCGGATTCGTGCGGGCTAAAGCCACTTTCTCAGTACTTGGAAGCCCTATGGGCTATGTTTTTTTAGTC